>CAZNWX010000212.1:0-4618 GCA_964576415.1 uncultured Magnetovibrio sp.
GTTCACATCGAGCTCAAGGCGTTTCGATTGAGTGAGGTATTCGGCCCGAACTTCAAAGGCGGTTTGGCGCTGATCGCCGTCGAGAATTAGGGACATCTCGCCGTTCAACCGGTCGATAAAACGGCTGATACGCATATCCGCCGCCGACATGTGCCACGACTTGCCACGGGCTTGATCAGTCAATGTTATGTCTGCGCCGGAAATAGCGATACGGGCGAGGTAGCTCAGCAAGTCATTTTGGCGTCCTGGATCCAACAGGGTATCGATCAGACCGACAGCGACCGCGCCTACGGCGGGCCCTTGGGCACCAAAGCCAACATCGATGTTACCGTTGCGATCGCGACGAAACCTGAGGCTAGGCCCAAAGAGATCGATGCTTTTGGGTGCGAGTTTACCTTGGATCAACGCGTCACCGCTGATGGAAAATGCGGCCTCGGGAATGGACCCTATGGTCGTGCCTTTCTGATCCACTATCTGAACATTCAGGACCCGGATATCAAGCGCACGTTCCCAACCCGCCCAGGTCAGGATGGTCTCGCCCATGCGGAGCGAAATATCGCGGTTCCCTTGATTGACAGCGGCCTCGATATAGGGGCTGAGGAAACCGATAGGAATCGGGCCCTTGGAGAATTGCCACGCAATGAATATTACCGCCAGTGCGACGCCGACCGCGAGCCCGCCCAGAAGATGGGTAAATCCGCGAAATGTTCGTTTGATTACGGCCAAGGTTACCTGCCCAAAATTCGTCTCGGCGTGCCACTTGACCCGACAAGCCGCTTCCCGCAGTGTGCCAATGGTTGGGGCGAAATATTATGACTCATTTCCGCCTTATTGACATGCTTTCTGAGATTCCCCGGCCTCATAATATGGACGCCGTCCATGCCGGTTTGTCGAATTGGCGCGCCGCAGTGGCGGAACGACCCACCGATACGCCGTCGCAACAACGACTTGCCGATGTCGCGGAAGCCATTGAACGCGAACCTGGCTCGAAGGCGTTGTTGGAAGCGATCTTCGGCAATAGCTTATTCCTCTCGCAATGCGTGAACCGTGACCCCGAATTCTTTTGTAATCTGGTGTGCGACGGCGCGAACGACAGCGCCGCCGCCATCCTTCAAGATATCGCAGAAAAGGGCAAAGATTCACTTAATAATAAGCAGTTGATGCAGGCGGTGCGCGTTGCGAAACGCCGCATGGCGCTAGCGATCGCTGTTGCTGATTTGGGAAATGTCTGGGATCTCGACAAAATCACAAGGAAGCTGAGCGAAACCGCCGACGCCACGTTGTCGACGGCGGCGGCCCATCTCATCCACGAGGCGGCCCAAATGAGCGCGTTTGAGCTTGCGGATCGAGAATACCCTGAAAACGGGTCTGGATTGATCATCATCGGCATGGGGAAATTGGGCGCCTTCGAGCTCAACTATTCCAGCGATATCGATTTGATCATCTTCTACGACACGGATCGTATTTCCACGGCCAACCCCGACAAATTGCAGAACCACATGGTGCGCCTCGCCCGCAGCCTGGTTCGGTTCATGGATGAACGGACCGCCGACGGGTATGTGTTCCGGACGGACTTACGTCTCCGTCCCGACCCCGGCGCCACGCCCCTCGCCGTCTCGGTGAACGCCGCGGAGACATATTACGAAAGCCTCGGCCAGAATTGGGAGCGGGCCGCAATGATCAAGGCCCGGCCGGTGGCCGGGGATCTGGAGGCAGGCGTCGCGTTTCTTAAACATCTTACGCCCTTCATCTGGCGCAAGAGCCTTGATTTCGCGGCTATCCAGGACATTCATTCCATCAAACGACAAATCAACGCGCATCGGGAAGGCGCGACCGCCGGCGCCGAGGGCCACAATATTAAACTAGGTGCTGGCGGTATTCGCGAGATCGAATTCTTCGCCCAGACCCAACAGCTCATCTGGGGCGGGCGCGAGCCGGGGCTGCGATCGCCCTACACGGTCCAGGCCCTTCAGGATCTGGTCGCCTTCGGCCTGTGTGATCAAGATGTCGCCGATGACTTGAACGTGTCTTATCGATTTTTGCGCCGGGTCGAGCATCGTCTTCAGATGATCAACGATGAACAAACCCAGACGTTGCCCGAAGGCCACGAGTTTGATCACCTGGCGACATTCCTGGGTTACGACACGGCCGACGAATTCCGCGATCATGTGCACCATCATCTCAATCGCACCCAGGAACACTACTCGAAGCTATTCGCCAGCTCGCCGTCGCTCAGCGCCGAGGGCAAGGGCAACCTCGCGTTTACGGGCGCCGATTCCGATCCCGATACGCTAAAGACGATTGGCTCCATGGGTTTCCAAAATCCAACCCGCGTCGACGCGGCGATCCGCGGCTGGCACCACGGCCGCTATCGCGCGGTGCGCAGCACGCGGGCCCGAGAAATTCTTACAGAACTTCTACCCAGCCTCCTGGCTGCCATGAGTGCCACCCCGGACCCCGACACCGCATTGTTGAAGTTCGACGAATTTCTTCAGGGTCTGCCGGCCGGCGTACAGTTATTCTCCATGATCAAGGCAAACCCACAGCTGATGACACTCCTGGCCGAGATCATGGGGATGGCGCCCCGCCTTGCCGACCATCTGAGCAGCCGGCCGGCAGTATTGGACAGCTTCCTCACCCCAGATTTCTCTCAGTCGCTCCCCTCGGCCAGCGAAATTAAAGAGGAATTAAGTCAATACCTGGCCCGCGCCGAATATATGGAGGATGTCCTCAACTTCAGTCGGCGATGGGCGCACGACCGCCGGTTTCAGGTAGGCGTTCAACAATTACGCGGACTGATAGCTCCAACCGAGGCCGCAACTGCCCTTAGCAATATCGCCGAGGCCGTGGTGGACTGCTTGTTCAAACCGGTTCATGCCGAATTCATCGAAACCCACGGCGTCATCGAGGGCAGTGATGTCGCCGTATTGGCGCTGGGCAAACTAGGAAGCCGCGAAATGACGACCAACTCCGATCTTGATCTTGTGATCATTTACGGGGCGCCTGCGGACGCCGCTGGCTCAGACGGTGCGAAAACGCTTTCAGTCACTCAGTACTTCGCGCGCCTGTCGCAACGCCTTATCAACGCGTTGACCGCGTTGACGCCAGAAGGGGGGCTGTTCGAGGTAGACATGCGTCTGCGGCCATCAGGGAATTCTGGTCCCATCGCCACAACCATCGAGGCCTTTGCCGCCTATCACGCCGACCAGGCGTGGACGTGGGAGCACATGGCGTTAACGCGCGCCCGGATCATCTCCGCGACGAGTGACAAAATTCAGAGCGATGTGGAAGATACCATCCAAAGCGTTCTCACCAACCCGCGTGCGCCTGAGCCCCTGCTGCGCGATGGCGCCGACATGCGTGCCCGACTGGCGCGCGAAAAGCCGGCGGACTGCCTTTGGTCTCTGAAGCAATTGCGCGGCGGCATGGTCGATATCGAATTCATCGCCCAATATCTGGCGTTGCGCCATGCAGCGGAGAACCCAGATATTTTAAACAGCGAAACCTTGGCCCTTCTACAGAACCTAACGCGGGCCGGCTATCTGAACGCGTCAAGCGGCGCTCTCCTGGGTGACGCACTGACGATGTTTCAAGCGCTGCAAGGTACGCTGAGCCTAACCATCGAAGACGAGATCACTTCGCAGCGCGTTGACACGTTTTCGGATGCGCTCAAGTCGCGATTGGCGGATGTCAACAAATACGCAGATTTCAATGCGCTGGAAGCAAAAGTCACGGGTACGGCGTCGAGGGTCTTCAACCTGTTCCAGGAGATCATCGACACGCCGGCGAGCCAACTTCCTGCGCCGAAGCCGGAGCCTGGAGCCTAGGGGGCAAATGCCATGAGTGCCTCCATCAGGATTGCGGGTGTGGTCACAAACAGTGAATGGCCGGATTTCACATAACGTGTCGACGGATACCCGTGGGCATAGGCTATCTGGCGCTGTTGGAAAACCAATAGCTAGGCCACAAATGGGCCAACGGCATGCGGCACGCCACGTTATCGCGAGAGGACGACGCTTGATTTTCTCCCCTGCGGATACGATTTTACCTCTAGTGTCCGTCTGACAAGGATGATCCTATGACCGTCAATATCGGCGACGAGGCGCCCGATTTCGACCTCCCCACATATTCCGACACCCGCCTGTCTCTCAGAAATCTCAGGGGCAAGAACGTGGTCTTGTATTTCTATCCGAAGGATATGACCCCTGGCTGCACGACCGAGGCGCAGGATTTTCGCGACCTCGCCGACGCCTTCGCCGAGACAAACACCCTTATAGTCGGCGCTTCAAAGGACAGTCCCGAACGCCATGTAAAGTTTAAGGCCAAGAATAATCTCAATTTCGATCTCCTGGCGGACGAAGACGGTAGCCTGTGCGAAGCCTATGGCGTGTGGCAATTGAAGAAATTCATGGGTCGCGAGTTCATGGGGATTGTCCGCACCACCTTCTTGATCGATTCGTCGGGCGTCATTCGCGAAATCTGGCCGAAGGTCAAGGTAAAGGCTCATGCCGAAGCGGTCCTCGAAGCAGCAAAGGCACTCTAGCACTGAAGCTATACCCGGCCACGCTTCGCGACGCCGCCTGCGCGGTGCTGTGCGATCCGGACCCATTGGGCAAAG
>CAZNWX010000213.1:0-252 GCA_964576415.1 uncultured Magnetovibrio sp.
TTCCCGGGCGCAGAGGAAGGAGCCTGTGAGGTTTACGTCGACGACCAGTTGCCACTGGTCGGCCGTCAATTCTTCGAAGGGGACGCCCGGCGCGTTGGCGCCGGCATTATTGAATAGCAGATCAAGCCGCCCGAAGGTCTCGCAGGTTTTCGCAAACAGGGCCGCGACCTGGGTTTCATCAGTGACGTCCGTCGCGACGGCTAGGCCTTCGCCCGGAACCTCACCGGCCAAGGAGATGGTCTCTACGAGCGC
>CAZNWX010000213.1:262-493 GCA_964576415.1 uncultured Magnetovibrio sp.
GTCCGCCGACCGGCTAGTGCGACGTTGTAACCTGCGTTCAGGAGTGCGGCGGCGGTAGCGCGGCCGACACCGGACCCTGCACCAGTAACAATGGCGGTGTTGCCTTCTTTGGACATGTAACGCCCCTAATCCGTGATTGTTATTCTGCCGCGTCCATATAGGCCTCCAGGGGTGGGCAGGTACAGACCAAATTGCGATCGCCGTGGACATTGTCGACCCGGCCCACGGGGG
>CAZNWX010000213.1:538-4603 GCA_964576415.1 uncultured Magnetovibrio sp.
TCGACCGGATAGGCGGCGTTTGCCCGACTGTAGGGATGGAGCCAATTGTCATCGGTGACCATACCTACCGTATGCGGTGAATTGACCAGCGGGTTGTCGTCGGCGGGCCATTCCCCGGTAGCCACCCGCTTCGCTTCGCCGGCGATGGCGATCATGGCGTCGCAGATGCGGTCCAATTCCTCGCGCGGTTCTGATTCGGTCGGTTCCACCATCAGCGTTCCGGCTACGGGCCAGGACATGGTGGGGGCGTGGAAGCCATAGTCAATCATGCGCTTCGCGACGTCATCGACTGTCAACCCGGCATTCTCCTGGATCGGACGGGTATCCAGAATGCATTCGTGCGCGACTAGTCCGCTGTAGCCCTTGTATAGGGTGTCGTAATGCCCCTCCAGGCGCTTGGCGATATAGTTGGCAGCCAGGATCGCGACTTGGGTCGCCCGCTTCAGGCCGTCACCGCCCATCAGTTTGATGTAGCTCCAGGAGATGGGGAGGATGGACGCGGATCCCCAGGGCGCCGCTGAAATGGCGCCTAGTCCGGTCCCCGGTCCAGCTTCCGTGATAACAGAGTGGTTCGGTAGATAGGGCGCCAAATGCGCCTTCACGCCGATGGGCCCGACGCCGGGTCCTCCGCCGCCGTGTGGGATGCAGAAGGTCTTGTGTAGGTTCAGGTGCGACACGTCGCCACCGAATTCCCCCGGCTTGCAGATGCCAACCATGGCTTGAAGGTTGGCGCCATCTATATAGACCTGTCCGCCGTGCTGATGGATTAGCTTGCAGACGTCGCGGACCGTGGTTTCGAACACTCCGTGCGTGGAGGGATAAGTGATCATGATGGCGGCCAGGTCGTTGCTGTGCTTCTCGGCTTTCGCCTCTAGGTCGCCCGTATCGATGTTGCCCGCATCGTCGCAGGCAACCACCACCACTTTCATGCCGGCCATGATGGCGCTGGCGGGATTGGTGCCGTGCGCGCTGGACGGGATCAGGCAGATGTGGCGATGGCCCTGAGCGTTCGCTTGATGATACTTGCGAATGCAAAGGAGACCGGCGTATTCGCCTTGTGAACCGGCGTTCGGCTGCACCGAAACGGCGTCATAGCCGGTGATCTTGACGAGCATGTCTTCCAATTCCCGGATCAAGTCTAGAGAACCTGCCACCTGATCGGCCGGCGCAAAGGGATGGAGGTTGCCGAAACCCGGCCAGGTGATTGGGATCATTTCTGTGGCCGCGTTCAGCTTCATGGTGCATGAACCCAGGGGAATCATGGCCCGGTTAAGAGCCAAATCCTTGTCTTCTAGTTCACGCATGTAGCGCATCATGGCCGTTTCCGAATGATGCGTGTTGAAAACTGGGTGATCCAGGATGGCCGATACCCGCCGCTGTCCGGCGGGAATGCCTTCGATGGCATCCGCAGCCAATTCAGCGGCGGTGAAACCGACGTTGGCTTTACCGGAAAGGACCGACCACAGGACATCGATATCGGCGGCGGTGGATGTCTCATCGACGGAAACGCCAACCCGGTCGCCATCGACTGGGCGCAGGTTCATGCCGGCCGCGACCGCGCGGTCGTGGCCGGCCTGCGGGTGGTTGAGGGAAATCGTCAGCGTGTCGAAAAATGCGCTGGTTTCCACCGCAATGCCCAAGCGCGCCAGGCCTGCTGCCAGGGTGCCCGTCAACCGATGGACCCGTTCGGCGATGCGTTTGAGGCCTTCGGGGCCGTGGTAAACGGCATACATGCTGGCGATATTCGCCAAAAGGACCTGCGCCGTGCAGATGTTTGACGTCGCCTTTTCCCGGCGGATGTGCTGTTCGCGGGTCTGCAGCGCCATGCGCAACGCCCGATTGCCTTGCGAGTCGATAGAAACCCCGATCAGCCGGCCCGGCATGGAGCGTTTGTAAGCTTCCCGGGTTGCCATGTAGCCCGCATGCGGGCCGCCAAAGCCCATGGGCACGCCGAAACGCTGAGCTGAACCGACAACTACGTCGGCGTCCCATTCGCCCGGCGGCGTGAGTAGGATTAGACTAAGGGGATCGGCACAGACCGTCACCAAGGCGCCGGCGCCGTGTAGGTTTTCGACGATTACGCTGTAGTCCTCGACACGGCCGTCAGTGGTCGGATATTGAAGTATGGCACCGAAAACTTCGTCCGCTTTAAGATCGGTCTCCGGATTGCCTAGTATGACCTCGTATCCCAGCGGCTCGGCCCGGGTTTGGATCACCGCGATGGTCTGCGGATGGCAGTCATTGGCAACGAAGATGTTCATGGCCTTCGATTTACCGACTCGCTTCATCAGGGTCATGGCTTCCGCCGCCGCTGTGCCTTCGTCCAGCAGCGACGCGTTGGCGAGTTCCATGCCTGTCAGGTCGATGACCATCTGCTGATAGTTCAGCAACGCCTCCAAGCGGCCTTGTGAAATTTCCGCCTGGTAAGGCGTGTAGGCCGTATACCAGCCGGGGTTTTCTAAAAGGTTGCGGAGAATGACCGGAGGCAGGTGGCAGCCGTGATAGCCCATACCGATGAACGACTTCATCACCCGATTCCGACCCGCGATGTTCCGAATTTCCGCCAAGACGTTCGCTTCGGACATGGCGGGAGCGTTGTAATGATCATCACTGCGGATGTCCGCTGGCACGGCCTTATTGATCATGTCATCGAGGTCGGCGGCGCCGATGGTCTTCAGCATGTCCGCGATATCGGCATCGGAAGGACCAATATGCCGGCCAATGAATTCGCCACTGTTTTCCAGGTGGTCCAAGGTAGGTTTGGTCATGGTGGACGCTCCGCAGATCAGAGGTTGTCAGTTGATGTCCTAGTCGGCGATCAGTTCATTGTAGGAGGCTTCGTCCATCAAGCTGTTCAGTTCGTTGGCATCGAACAGCCTGATCTTGAAGAACCAGCCGTTGCCGGTGGGGTCGGAATTAGCGAGACCTGGTTCCGCGTCAAGGGCTTCATTAACCTCGACGATTTTGCCGGACACAGGTGTGAACAGATCGCTCGCGGCTTTAACGGATTCGACGACGCCGGCCTCGCCGCCGGCCTCTACAGTGCTACCGACTTCCGGCAGTTCAACAAAGACAATGTCCCCCAACTGGGATTGGGCGTGGTTGGTGATCCCGACTGTGCCGATGTCGTCATCGACGGAGATCCACTCATGGTCTTCGGAATACTTGGTGGTCATGGTGCTGGCCTCCCTAGAAGGTTATTTAATTCTTAAAATAACGGCGTGGTGTGAAGGGCAAGGTGGTGACCGTTGCCGGAACGGCCTTGCCGCGGATGTCCAGTTGAACGGCCGTGCCGGCGTCGCTGGACCCTGCGGCGACATAACCCATGGCGACGGGGCCACCGGTCGTCGGACCGAAAGCGCCGCTGGTAATTTCGCCCAGTGGTTCGCCGTCGACCGTGTTGACGGCTGTTCCCGCGCGCGCCGGGGCGCGGCCTTCAGGTCGGATACCGACTAGCCTGCGCGCCGGCCCGTCAGCAATCTGGCTAACGATCACGTTGGAGCCTGGAAATCCTCACGACGGCGCTTGGCAATGGTCCAGTTGAGGCCGGCTTCGATGGGTGTCGTCGTTTCGTCGATATCCTGGCCATAGAGGCAAAGCCCGGCTTCCAAGCGTAACGTATCTCGTGCGCCCAGTCCGGCCATCTCAACGCGGTCGTCCGCCAGCAGTGTGCGGACTAGGTCT
The DNA here is from genome assembly GCA_964576415.1 of uncultured Magnetovibrio sp. Classification (GTDB taxonomy): domain Bacteria; phylum Pseudomonadota; class Alphaproteobacteria; order Rhodospirillales; family Casp-alpha2; genus UBA3470. The sequence goes on from CAZNWX010000213.1 coordinate 4,223, forward strand.
TCGGCGCTGTCAGCGGGAATGGAGATTTCGAACCCGTCTTCACCCGTGTAGCCGCATCGGTTGACGAGGGTTTCTATGCTGTCAATGGTGATAGTTCTGGCGGACATGAACGGCATGCCCGTCATCTCTGATGACAAATCGGCAAGAGCCGCCGCCGCTTTTGGACCTTGGAGGGCGATAAGCGCCCGGTCTGTCAGAACCTCGATCTCCACATCCGTTCCAATTTTCGCCTGCATGTGCGGTAGGTCAGATTCGAAACGGGATGCGTTCACAACGACGAACAACCCGTCCTCCTCGCGGGTCACCATTATGTCGTCGATGATCGTACCGACATCGGTGGTCAGCATGGTGTAACGCATGCCTCCCGGCTCCAAACCGTCA
>CAZNWX010000214.1:0-4600 GCA_964576415.1 uncultured Magnetovibrio sp.
TACATTGAGCAGTCCTTTGCATATGTGTCTTGATGATTTTTTAAAACAACCTCTTGCACTGAGGTAGTCCAAACTCCTTCCGAGTCTTTTACAACTTTCCTCGAATAGAAGTTTTGTATCGGAAAATGATTATTTCCATAGGAGAATTTTCCACGAACGGATGGAAAATTAGCGGTTTTCATTGCTGCTCTCATTCCATCCATATTCGATAAGTCACCTTTTACCGATTCGACAGCGCTTTTTATTAGAAATATTGTATCGTAGGACTGCGCTGCATAGAAAGATGGATAACGGCCATACTTTTTCTTAAAGCCTGAAACAAACTTTTTATTTTGTGGGGTATCTAAATCGGGCGCCCAAAATTGCGTCATTACTGATCCCATTACCCCGCTCATATTTGCTTTTTGGAGTTTGGGTAAGGCTATGGAATCAACTGTGAAGACTGAGTACAGCGGTATCTTTCCCTGCAGGCCAGCTTGTGCATATTGCTTGATGAATGCGCCACCTGCTTTACCAGGATAAAAAACGAAAATACCTTCAGCCCCAGACGCTTTTGCTTTCGCTAACTCAGCCGAAAAATCAAGCTGAGCATCCTTCCCCCACTTTGTAAGGTCCTTTCCAACTATCTTTCCCTTAAACGTTCTGGTTACTCCAGCAACCATATTTTTCCCGGCGGCATAGTTGGGCGCCATAACGTAGAGTGACCCAACATTGTTTAAATTAAGCACTTCTCCCATTGCCATAGGCGTTTGGTCGTTTTGCCAGGATGTAGAGAAAAAGTTTTTATGGCATAGTTTTCCAGCCATTTGCGAAGGTCCGGCATTTGAGCTAATTAGAAATTTTCCCGCCCCTAGAGCGGATTTCTGGGAAGCAAGAAGGACATGCGACCAAATAAACCCGGTTACGAACTGTACCTTGTCCTGCTTTACTAATTTGTCTGTTTTCTGTTTTCCTATAGCTGGTTTAAAACCGTCATCTTCAATAATTAACTCAACATCACGGCCAGCCATCTTCCCGCCAATATCTTCCATGGCTAGGTTCACTGCGTCTACCATATCTCTTCCAATTACTCCGGCAGGCGTAGTGATGGTAGTAACAAAGCCAATTTTGACTTTTTCAGCAGCCGCGGCGGATCCCATAACCATCAGTCCCGCGGATGCAAGAAGTAAAACCTTTTTGAACATTCTAAAATCCTCCCATATTCAATTGGCATGATGCCGAAAATTTATGGAAATTCAATACTACAGCGTACCAATCTTGATTTTTACCTGAGCACCGATGGCAAACGTGGTCGGCGTCTCGTGGGCTCCGACAATAAACCGCGCAAGAAGCGGGTGGTTTAAGCCAATAGTTGCGCGTTAAAGTGCGGTCATCATGAAAATTTACACCAAAAATAAGGTTAACGACGATTTCCAAAGGATCGCTGCGGCGATTCATTACCTGGTCGAACGCCAGGAGGACCAACCGAAACTAGAAGACGTCGCCGCCGTCGCCGGCCTGAGCCCGCATCATTTTCAGCGCGTCTTCACCCGCTGGGCGGGTCTTAGCCCGAAAAAATTCCTCAAGCACTTAACCCTGGACGCCGCCAAGAACCGCCTAGACGCCTCATTGAGCGTTATGGACGCGGCTTTTGATGTTGGCCTTTCTGGGGCCAGTCGGCTGCACAACCTATTTGTCACCGTCGATGCGGTAACGCCCGGCGAATACAAGAGCCAGGGCAACGGCATGGTCTTCAAATATGGATTTCATCCTAGTCTGTTTGGCGAGGTCATTGTCGTCGTCAGCGAACGCGGTCTTGCCGGACTCGGCTTCACCACAGAAATGGGGCGCACGCAAGCCCTGGCCGAACAGAATAACGGCTGGGACCGAGCCACTTGGAAGCACGACCAAAAGGTCACCAAGAGCTACGTGGAACGGGTTTTCTCCGGCGCACCGAACCCAACTGTGCCCCTGTCGGTGCTCATGCGCGGCACACCCTTCCAGATCAAGGTCTGGGAGGCCCTGTTGCGCATTCCCAGCGGGAAAGTGATTTCCTACGGTGTCCTCGCGAACCGTCTGGGACAGCCCACTGCGGCCCGGGCCGTCGGCACCGCCTGTGGGGCGAACCGGGTGGGTTTCCTGATCCCTTGCCATCGGGTGATCCGCGAAACAGGCGCCATCACGGGGTATCGCTGGGGCGCGGACCGCAAGCACGCCATGCTAGCTTGGGAAGCGGCGAAGGCAGAGGAACCGGCCTAGCCCCGTGCCCTTACTGTCCCGGCTAGGAGGCAGAGAATTTCGAACATCATGGTCGCGCCGACGAGCGCCGTATTGCCCGACGGATCGAAGGGCGGCGCCACCTCGACCACATCGCCGCCGACCAGGTTGAGGCCGCCAAGCCCACGCAGCAGTTTCTGCGCCTCGACCGTTGTGATACCGCCGACCTCGGGCGTGCCGGTCCCCGGCGCGTAGACAGGATCAAGCCCGTCCACGTCGAAAGAGATGTAGGTCGGGCCGTCACCGACGACGCGGCAGGCTTCCACTATGACCGCATCGACGCCCAGTTCCGTGAACTCCTCCATGAAGATAACACGCATGCCGCTGTCGCGGGAAAATGCCCATCCGTCAAAGACATTCTGCGGGCCGCGAATACCAATTTGCACCGTACGCTTGGGGTCCAGGACGCCGTCCTCGACTGCCCGGCGGAACGGAGCGCCGTGATTGAACTTGTTGCCCTGCCAAGAGTCCCAGGTGTCGGTGTGGGCGTCCACGTGGACCATGCCGACGGGCGTGTCCGGCGTGGCGATGGCGCGGAAGATGGGATGTGTAATCGAATGATCGCCGCCTGCGCTCAGGGGCAACGCCCCCGAGGCGTGGATTTTTCGGTAGAACGCCTCGATCTCCAACATAGCCTTGTCGGGGTAGTGCGCTTCCATGAACGGCACGTCGCCGACATCGGCGACCCGGCAAATTTCAAACGGGTTGATGTTGGACACATGATGGATGCCGCGCATGAAACTGGATTGGTTCCGGATCTCGCGGGGACCATGACGCGCGCCAGGCCGGTTGGTAACCCCGCCGTCATAAGGCACACCGGCCATGGCAATGTCGATGTCCTTGATCTCCGCTGCGTAGGGCGCGCGCATAAACGTGGGAATACCGGTAAAGCGCGGCGCCGCAATACCATCGGGATGCTCGAGCATGGGATGTCTCCTCCGCCACCATGGTCACCGGTGGGCGCTTGGAGGTCAACGGCCGCATGACGGTTTTCCAAAGATTTATGCCGGTTTAGGATCAGAGCATGGATACCGTCTTTGACATCCTCTGTTCGCACCTGAACGATCCAGAAACCGGCTGGTCCATAGGGACCTTCGGTGCGATCGCTGAATTTCATCGGGACACGAACGAAGCGGCGGAGATCGATCTTTCTTCAGACCACGGCCGGGTCCGCACGGCGCGCGGCGCCATCGCTATCATGCGCGATCCGCTAGCGCGTCTTGTCCCCTATGAAACGGTCTCCTCCGTGCCCACAGCCTGGAGCCAGGGGGTCATGGTCTGCCTGCCGAACGATGCGGCCGCGTTAACCGCCCGCGCCGGGATCGCCGGCTTGGGCTCGGATGAGGATGCCTTGATGCCGGCGTCTGGCGCGCATCTCTATGATCTCGGTTTCGGTTTCCACCATATCGAGGCCTGCGTGCGGACCGCTGATCCCGACCTTCGCGATGCCTTGGCGGATGCCGCCGGCACCCCTTTTCTCGAGCTTCCAATAACCATCGTCCAGGCCCTGAAGAACGCTAACCCAGTCCGTGTGTTCCGCTCCCGATTGGGCCGGATCGAGGTGGCCCAAGCGATCCCCGACAGCGACGGAGTGACGCCCATGGGCCCGCACACGCATGTCTTGCCGAACCTGTTGGGCCAAGAACGCGAGCAGGCTGCGAACATTCCCATCCCAGACGGCTGGGCCATGGCGCTAGCCTTCTATCCTCCGCATCCCATGCGCACCGCCGACGGGGGTCTCAGACCGTTCGACAAGATCACCTTCGATGCCTTCCAAACGCTGATCGAGGATCACGCCCCGGCCAATCTGTCGGCAGCGAAACACGCGGCCTGGCAGTTCCTGGATTCAGACGCGTCGGCCGCACCCGATGCCGTCCCCATAACCCGTCACGCACGCACCGCATTTCGCGTCGCGCTCCGTCAATGGCAACATTTGCATGGGGTGAGCCCCGCTTCGATAGCTTGGCGGCAGCTGTGCGACCCGACGGGCCAACCGGCGGAGGCCGATATCCGACCGCGTCACGAAGCGGACACCTGAGCCTTCGCGCCCGTTTCGCGGATCAAAAGGGACAAAATCGTCGCCACCACGCAACTGACGGGAAACACCCAGAACGCGCCGCTATAGGCGGCTTGATCGTAGACGCGGATCCCGTCGGCCACGCCAAGACGCGGCGCGGACCCCAGCGGTCCACAGCCAGACCCACCGGGATCTGTACAACGACGTATGACCAGAAGTAAAAGGCGGACAGATTGCTCAGGGATGCCGCGGTTACGTCGAAATCGCGCATCAGTTCCGTGGTCATGACGCTGGGCGCCGTGCGCTGACCGAAGACATAGAAGAACA
>CAZNWX010000215.1:0-4570 GCA_964576415.1 uncultured Magnetovibrio sp.
CCGTGGATGTTGAGCGCATGGCATAAGTTCACGCGTCCCGGGTTCTTCGGAATCCGGTTGGCCAGGAGGTTGTCCAGCCACGCCTCGGCGCTCGGACCAGAAATACGGCACTTGGCGAAGGCGGTCATGTCGAGGAGGCCGACATTTTCTTGGACATTCAGGCACTCATTGCGGACTGCTTCGAACCACTTTGAGCGCCGGAAGGACCAGTCGTCCTTCTGTTCCATGCCTTCGGTGGCAAACCAGTTCGGACGTTCCCAGCCGTATTTCTGACCGAATACGGCGCCTAGCGCTTGCATGCGTTCGTAGCAAGGTGCCGTGCGAAGTGGGCGGGCGTCTTCGCGCTCCTCATCGGGATAGTGGATACTGAAGACGTTGCGGTAGGCTTCTTCGTTCTTGAGCTTCAGGTACGCCTTAGAGCAGTAGTCCCCGAACCGTCGGGGATCGACACCGAGCATATCGACACTGGGCGCGCCCTCGATCATCCATTCCGCCAACTGCCAGCCGGCGCCGCCGGCCGCTGTGATACCAAAGCTGTGGCCTTCGTTGAGCCAGAAGTTTTTCCGATTCCAGGCTGGACCGACGATGGGGCTGCCGTCGGGCGTATAGCAAATAGCGCCGTTGTAGACTTCCTTGACGCCAACCTCGCCAAAGGCGGGTACGCGGTTGATGGCGGCCTCGATATGGGGTTCCAGGCGCTCCAGATCTTCCTGGAACAGTTCGTACTCACTGTCGTCGGTGGGCCCGTCCCAATAGCAGACTGGCGCGCCTTTCTCATAAGGGCCGAGGATTAAGCCGCGGGCCTCCTCGCGCATGTACCACGAGCCGTCCGATTCCCGAAGCACGCCCATCTCCGGTAGACCCTGTTCATGACGCTTCTGAATTTCCGGATGCGGCTCGGTGACGATGTACTGGTGCTCCACGGGGATCACGGGAATTTCGAGACCGATCATCTCGCCCGTTTTGCGTGCGAAGTTGCCAGATGCGGAGACCACGTGTTCACAGATGATATCATCCTTGTCGGTGTGCACTACCCACTCGCCATTCGGTCGTTGGGTAATGCCGGTGACCGTGGTGTTGCGATAGATCTCGCCGCCGTGGTTGCGCGCACCACGGGCCATGGCCTGGGTGACGTCGGCCGGTTGGATATAGCCGTCCCGGGGATGCACGATGCCGCCTACCAGACCATCGGTGTTGCAAAGGGGCCAGAGATTCTTGATAGCATCAGGGGTCAGGAAATTCACCTCCACGCCAAGAGTCGCTGCCACGCCAGCATATTGGTGGTACTCATCCATCCGGTCCTGGTTCATAGCGAGACGGATATTGCCAACCTGGCGCAGGCCCGCGTCCAAACCCGTTTCTTCCTCCAAGGTCTCATACAGCTCCACCGAGTAGCGGTGTAGCTGACCGACTGAATAACTCATGTTGAACAATGGCAACAGGCCCGCCGCGTGCCATGTGGATCCGGATGTCAACTCCTTGCGTTCCACCAGGACGCAATCGCTCCATCCCTTCTTGGTCAGGTGATAGAGGGTGGAAACCCCGACAACGCCGCCGCCAATCACCACCACTCGCGCATGTGTCTTCATTGTCCTCACTCCCGCCTGCTCTGGCTATTGCACACCGTGTCGTAGGCCGGTGGCAAGGGGTGTGCTGCACCCTTGCCGACGCTGAATATTCCGTTTCCGTCGCATGTACGGCGTAAATCGGCAAATTGATGGCGCGATCAGTGTAGTGCCGTAGCAAGCTTGAGGGTAAGTGTATAGGAATGCCTGTGTTCATAAAGGATCGAACGCGATGAGTGACCAGGACGCTCGCGCCAAAGATGGCCGTGAGGTTCGTCGCGGCGGCCGTGCCGCCCGTAAAGCGGCCCGCGCCGCTGCTGTTGTTGAGGCTCAGGCCGCGGCGCCCGCCTATATCACCCGGCAGATCCCATTCCTGGAGCTATGCTCGCAGGAGGGTCTGGATATTATCGAGGCTAACGCGGAGACGATTCTAGAGGAGATCGGAATTGACTTTAAAGATGATCCCGACGTCTTGGATATCTGGCGCAACGCTGGCGCTGACGTGGACGGCGAACGGGTACGCTTTCCGAAGGGGCTAGCCCGCACCCTCATGGCCACCGCGCCCAACGAATACACCCAGCACGCCCGGAACCCGGCCCGTAACGTTCAGATCGGCGGCGACAATACCGTGTTCCTGCCGGTCTATGGACCACCCTTCGTTCACGACTTGGATGGGGGGCGCCGCTACGGCACCCTCCATGACTTCAAAAATTTTGTGAAACTCGGCTACATGGCGCCCAGCATCCATCATTCAGGCGGCACCGTGTGCGAGCCCGTGGACGTGCCCGTGAACAAGCGTCACTTGGACATGGTCTACGCCCATATGAAGTATTCGGACAAACCCTTCATGGGCTCGGTTACTGCACCGGAGCGTGCCGCCGACACGGTGGCAATGGTGGAGATCTTGTTCGGTAAGGATTTTGTCGACCAGAACACGGTCACGACCAGCCTGATCAACGTTAATTCCCCCATGACTTATGATTCGATCATGCTGGGTGCGTTGAAAAACTACAGCGCTGCCAATCAGGCCGTGATAATCACGCCATTCATCATGTCAGGCGCCATGGCGCCGGTCAGCGTGCTTGGAACCCTGGCCCAGGCGTTGGCCGAGGCCATGGCCGGCATCGCGCTGACGCAGCTTATCCGTCCCGGTGCGCCTGTAATCTTCGGTCTATTCTCGGCTTCGCTTTCCATGCAATCCGGTGCGCCAACCTTTGGCACCCCGGAGCCTACCCTGGTAATCTCCGCGGCGGCCCAATTGGCTCGACGGTTGAATTTGCCGTTCCGTTCGTGCGGTAGTCTTTGCGCCTCCAAGCTCCCCGACGCCCAGGCTGCCTATGAAAGCGTGAATTCCATGTCGCCGGCGCTCCTTTGCGGGATCAACTTCGTGTTGCACGGTGCTGGTTGGCTGGAGGGAGGGCTGTCGTCTAGTTATGAGAAGTTTATCATGGATGTCGATCAATTGGGCATGCTGCAGACCTTGGCACAGGGATATGACCTTACAGACAACGGCCAAGCCATGGACGCCATCCGCGAGGTTGGGCCCGGCGGTCACTACCTCGGCTGTGCGCACACCCAGGCCAATTTTGAGACCGCGTTCTACCGATCCAATATCGCCGACTACAATTCCTTCGAGCAATGGTCCGCCGAGGGCAGTCTAGATCAGGCCAAGCGCGCCAACGCCGTATGGAAGCATTGGCTAAACGAATACGAAGTTCCAGCCTTGGATCCTGCCAAGGACGAGGAGATCCAGGCCTACATCGAGATTAAAAAGGCGTCGATGGAGGACGCCTGGTCCTAGGTCCGCGTCGGGCCAGGAGGTGCCGCATGACCTGCAAGGGGGGTGATGCGGTGGTCTTCGGTCAGGAAATAGCGTCTGTCGCTTATTTAGCGCAGATAAAGTTTCTATGGCGACATTTTCATAAAATCAATTTATCAGTGTCACGTTATAAGGGCTCAGATTTCTCTGGTCGCTAAGCGGTTTAGCAAATCGAGCGTGACGAATTAATCTATCGCTGGCATGTACCCCGTCGGGGTCTCCGCCGCCAATTGCAGGGACTTCACAAAGTCATCGCTGTCAATCAAGGGAATGGCCTTTGAATATTTGGCCAAGCCGTAAGAATCGGTCAGGTGCAAGTTCGCCGCCAGTGCCGTCTCGTCCGGCATCTCGTAGATGTAGACCATGTCGAATTCCCCATAGGAGCCGAATTGCGCGATGGGTTTGCCGCCGAAGTCAGCGATGGCGTTGCGGTGAATGGTGGCGCGGTCCTGCGTATTAGTGTTTTGCAGCATAGCCGCCTTCTGATCGTTTTCGTATTTTACCATATAGAGTACGAGGATGGACATTGGTTTCCCTTTTACTGTTCTATGCGAAGCGGGGGTTAGCTAAGCCCCTGGGCCTGGTCGTGTTTGCTTAGGTCGCCAGGACGTTCCGCGGCCAGGCCGTAGCCGCCACCGCCGCCCGTGCGGACGCGCAACAACTCGCCGGTCTTCAGCGTACGCGCCGTTTTGGACTTGAGCCGGATCGTGCCGTCCGGGCCCTCGACGATTATCTCCGCGTGCGCACCGTCGGCGCCGCCGAACAGACCTTCCGCCGGGGTCTTGAATCGGTCCCCGTAGGTGGCGAACTGCACGCCGTCGGCGAGGATGCGGTAGCTCCGTTCGAAACCCAGACCGCCGCGCCGCTTACCCGCGCCGCCGGACCCGGCACGCAGGTTGTAAGTCTCGACCCTGAGGAACGGATAATCCATCTCCAGCGCCTCAATGGGGATATTGGAACAGTTCGACAGCGGGCAATCGACCCCGTCACAGCCGTCGTTGGCGGCGCCCGCACCATATCCGCCGCCCAGGATCTCCAGATAGATATTATAGCCACCGGGGCCCAGATGACTAAGGCATACGGGGGTGGTGGTGTCGAACCCCTCGGCGATGACCTGGTCCGGAACGACCTGTGCTAGGGCCTTCATGACAGCGTTGAATACACGGTTTGAAGCCAACAGGCGCGC
>CAZNWX010000216.1:0-4562 GCA_964576415.1 uncultured Magnetovibrio sp.
TCCCAGGCGGCCATGGACCATATCGCTAGGGTTCTAGATATGCCGACCATTCGCGTCTACGAGGTGGCGACTTTCTATACGATGTACAATCACAAACCCATTGGGAAACACCATGTGCAGATATGCACGAACCTGCCGTGCTGGCTCCGGGGGTCGGATGAGATCATAGGCACGTGCCAGAAGTTTCTGGGCGTCGGCAATCATGAGAGCACCGAGGACGGCATGTTCACCCTTACCGAGGTGGAATGCCTCGGTGCATGCGTTAACGCGCCGATGATGCAGATCGGGGACGACTATTATGAAGATCTGGACGCCGATTCAACGTTGGCGATCCTGTCCGAACTGAAAGCTGGCAAGACACCTGAGACGGGATCCCAGATCCGGCGTGTTAGCTGTGAGCCCCTGACCGGGCTGACCAGCCTCGAAGAACAGGCTGACCTTCGTAAAGCCAAGGTGGGAGGGGATTGATGCTCGCGGATAAGGACCGAATTTTCGCCAATATCTACGGTCTCGATGATCCGTTCCTGGCCGGCGCCAGGAAGCGCGGCAATTGGGACGGCACCAAGAAGATTTTGAAGAAGGGTCGCGAACAGATCGTCGAGGATATCAAGAACTCGGGCCTTCGCGGACGCGGTGGCGCAGGCTTCTCGACAGGCATGAAGTGGTCCTTCATGCCGAAGGAAGTGGGTGACCGACCGCATTACCTGGTGATCAATGCCGACGAAGGCGAACCCGGAACCTGCAAGGACCGAGAGATCATACGCCATGATCCCCATACCCTGATCGAGGGCGCGCTGATCGCGTCTTTCGCCATGGGTGCTCATGCGGCGTACTGCTATGTCCGGGGTGAGTTTTATCGAGAAACGGAAGTGCTGCAGCGCGCTGTGGACGAAGCCTATGAGGCTGGCCTTATCGGGGAAAATGCCTGCGGGTCGGGCTATAAGTTCGATTTCTACATACACCTCGGCGCCGGCGCCTATATTTGTGGCGAAGAAACGGCGTTGATCGAGAGCCTAGAGGGCAAGAAAGGGCAGCCGCGCCTGAAGCCACCGTTCCCCGCCAACGTAGGCGTTTTCGGCTGCCCGACCACCGTAAATAATGTGGAATCCATCGCTGTGGCGCCGGAAATCATGCGACGCGGACCCGAGTGGTTTGCTGGGATTGGTAAACCCAACAATACAGGCACAAAACTTTTCAATATCTCGGGCCACGTGAACACGCCGTGCACCGTGGAAGAAGAAATGGGTATTTCCCTGAAAGAGCTGATCGAGAAGCATGCCGGTGGTGTACGCGGTGGCTGGGACAACCTGTTGGGGGTGATCCCGGGCGGCGCATCGGTGCCGGTGTTGAACAAGGAACAATGTGACACGGTGACTATGGATTACGACGCGCTGCGCGAGCTACGCTCGGGTCTCGGAACGGCCGCCGTCATGGTAATGGACAAATCCACGGATATCGTCCGGGCGATCACCCGCTTGTCGGCCTTTTACAAGCATGAAAGCTGCGGCCAATGCACTCCGTGCCGCGAGGGGACGGGCTGGATGTGGCGGATGATGGAGCGTATCTGCAAGGGCGAAGCGACCCTGGAGGAAATCGATCTTCTCGAACAAGTAACTTACCAAGTGGAAGGCCACACGATCTGCGCGCTGGGTGACGCAGCGGCGTGGCCGATCCAGGGTCTGATCCGAACCTTCCGCCCGGAAATGGAACGACGAATCACGCAGCCGGCTGCCAAGACCGACCAGGCGGCCTGAGGACAAGCCCATGGTCAAGATTACCATCGACGGCTCAGAACATGAGGTTGAAGCTGGCCTAACGATCCTGCAGGCCTGCGAACAGGTCGGCGTCGAAATTCCGCGGTTCTGTTATCACGAGCGCCTCTCGATTGCCGGCAATTGCCGCATGTGCTTGGTCGACATGGAGCGTTCACCAAAGCCTGTGGCGTCTTGCGCCATGCCGGTTGCCGACGGCATGGTGGTCAACACCAACACTCCCAAAGTGCAGAAGATGCGCAAGGGGGTCATGGAATTCCTGCTGATCAACCATCCATTGGATTGCCCCATCTGTGACCAGGGCGGCGAATGCGACCTGCAAGATCAGGCCATGGGCTATGGCATCGACCATTCGCGCTACGCCGAAAACAAACGGGCAGTGAAGGACAAGGACTTCGGTCCTCTGATCAAAACAATCATGACACGGTGCATCCACTGCACGCGCTGCGTCCGGTTCGCCACCGAAGTGGCTGGGGTGCCAGAATTGGGCGCTACGGGGCGCGGCGAGAACACGGAAATTGGAACCTACGTTCAGCATGCGCTGACTTCAGAACTATCCGGCAACATGATTGATCTCTGCCCAGTGGGCGCGCTGACGTCTCGTCCTTATGCCTTCGCCGCCCGGCCATGGGAATTGACCAAGACCGAATCGGTGGACGTCCTAGATGCGGTCGGCTCCAATATTCGCGTCGATGCCCGCGGCCCTGAGGTGCTACGCATCCTCCCGCGCCTCAACGAGGATGTGAACGAAGAATGGATTTCCGACAAGGCAAGGTTCGCCTGTGACGGGCTACGGCGCCAACGTCTCGACCGGCCTTACCTGCGGCGGGACGGTAAATTGCAGGCAGCAAGCTGGAACGAAGCGTTTCAGGCCATCGCCGATGCAGCGAACGGCGTTTCCAGCGCGTCCATGGCCGCCATTGCCGGTGATCTGGCCGATTGCGAATCCATGCTGGCTCTCAAGGACCTGATGACAGCCCTGGGTTCCGCCAACATCGATTGCCGCCAGGACGGAGCGAAGCTAGATGCCCGTGTCCGGTCCAGCTACCTATTCAACTCCACAATCGCCGGCATTGAGCAGGCCGATGCGGTGGTGTTGGTGGGCTGCAATCCGCGCCTGGAAGCACCAGTCCTGAACGCGCGCATCCGCAAGCGCTGGGTCGCCGGGAATTTTACCGTTGGCGTCATCGGCCCCGAGGCCGATTTGACCTACCCGACCACGCTAGTAGGCACCAGCGCCAAGGACCTAGAGGTCATTGCTGCTGGCAAGGGTCACTTCGCTAAGGTCCTGAAAAACGCCAAGAAGGCCATGATCATCGTCGGTCAAGGCGCGCTGAAGGGCGAAGACGGCGCCGCCGTGCTGAACCTGGCGCGTCAGGCCGCCGACAAACTAGGCATGATCAAAGCTGGCTGGAACGGGTTCAACGTCTTGCATACGGCCGCGGCCCGCGTCGGCGGACTGGATCTCGGGTTTGTGCCGGGCGAGGGCGGACTCGACGTGGCCGGTATCCTTGCCGGGGCGCAATCGAGCGCAATTAATATGGTCTACCTCCTATGCGCCGATGAGATTGACACACAGGCCTTGGGCGACGCCTTCGTCATTTATCAGGGTCATCACGGCGACGCGGGCGCGCACCGTGCCGACGTGATCCTGCCGGGTGCTGCTTACACGGAAAAGAATGCTACTTACGTGAATACGGAAGGCCGTGTGCAGTTGGGCCGTCGCGCTATCTTTCCGCCCGGCGAAGCACGAGAGGATTGGACTATTATTCGTGCCTTGTCGGCCGTCCTAGGCCAAACGCTGCCCTATGACGACCTCAAGGCCGTGCGCGCGAAGTTGGTGGAGGCCAACGCCAACTTCCTGAAGATCAACCAAACCACGCCGGCGGAATGGGGAAGTTTTGGCACCGAAGGCGCGATCTCCGACGCGCCGTTTGCCAGCCCCGTTTGCAACTTCTATATGACCGACCCCATTAGTCGCGCCTCGGAAACAATGGCGCATTGCATTGAAACCTTCGGTAAGGGCGACGAAAGGAAGACCGGCACCGATGGTTGAACTCTGGGATAATTACATCTGGCCGACGGCCTGGATTGTCATCAAGATCGTGGCGATCATAATTCCGATCATGCTGTCGGTAGCCTATTTGACACTAGCCGAACGAAAGGTCATCGGCGCTATGCAACAGCGCCGCGGCCCCAACGTGGTGGGCCCGTTCGGGCTGCTTCAACCCATTGCCGACGGGGTCAAGCTGTTCCTCAAGGAAACCGTGATCCCGGCCAGCGCGAACCGCGGCGTGTTTATCGCAGCCCCCTGCATCACATTTATCCTGGCGTTGGTTGCCTGGGCGGTGATCCCCTTCGACCACCAGATGGTCCTAGCCGATATCAATGTGGGTATTCTTTATCTGTTCGCGATTTCATCGCTTGGCGTTTACGGCATTCTAATGGCCGGCTGGGCATCGAACTCGCGCTATGCATTTCTGGGCGCCATGCGTTCGGCGGCGCAGATGGTCTCGTACGAAGTCTCCATGGGTTTTGTCATCATCACCGTCTTGTTGTGCGTCGGTTCGCTGAACCTCAGCGACATCGTGATGGCGCAGAAGGGTGACTACGGGATGTTCAACTGGTTCGTCTTCCCGCTGTTCCCCATGGCCGTGGTGTTCTTCATCTCCACGTTGGCGGAAACCAACCGGCATCCGTTCGATCTGCCGGAAGCGGAAGCCGAATTGGTGGCCGGCTACAACGTCGAATACTCCGCCATGACCTTCGCCCTGTTCTTCCTCGGCGAAT
>CAZNWX010000217.1:0-4537 GCA_964576415.1 uncultured Magnetovibrio sp.
CGGGAGATTACGCCGCGCCAGCATGTCCATGATCCGCGGCGCGCCAACCTTAATGCCGTAAGCATAATTACTCTCGTTAGAGAAATTCCGAATGCCAGGCTTCACCATCATGCCCAACTCATCAACGGCTTCAGCTCGCGAATCGCCGTCCGCGACCGACATCTCGGCACCCTCTTCGACGTTCACGACAATCGATAAGGCGAGACGCGCCCCATTCGGCCAGATAGGTTCGGTGTTCAAAGGTTCAGTCCTTGCTTTCGGGCGGAAGTCCCAACTTACGTAATCATCAAATCGACAAGCGCCGCGACGTCGCGTTCGTTTTCCAAGTCGTCGGTTCTGGAGATCAAGGCCTCTGCCTGACTTTCGGAAACGACCGGTCGGGCCGAGGCACAATTTTGACGAAACTTGGCCAAGTGCGCTTCCCGGTCGAGCGGGTTCTGCGGGTTACCAAGGACGAATTCGCACGTCGTCGATACGTTCGCACCATCCTTCAAAGCGATAGACACCGTGACCGGTGTCAGGGCGTTCGGGTCGGGATTGTCATTGATCCTCATCTTCACCCGTTTCGCCAGATCTTGAATGGTGTCGTTGGCAATATTCCCCGGCCAAAAATGGGCCACGTCGATCGTACCGTGGGTCAGGGTGCGGGCGACCGTATAGGCGGAACACAGCCGAGCATAGTTAGGGGTCATACGTTGCGACGGCGGGCGCCCGACCAACTGATGTATCAGCGGCGGCACGTCGCAGACCACCGATACGACATTGTCCGCCTTCAAACCGTGATCACGCATCAACCTGAGACAGCAATCGACGACACCATGGGTCGCGCGGCCAGAGGGGAATGGTTTGTGCGCCACCTCAGTGATCTGCCAGGTCTTGCCCAAATTAGTTAGCAGGTCGGCGAATTCGTAGCCGTCTTCGATCAGGTTCAGGTATCCGAACTCGCCTTCGATGATTTCGCGAGGGCCAACAATTCCCTCCGCCGCCAGGTCGCAGGCCATAACCGCGTTCCGCGCGGCAAACCCCATTTGCACGGCCAATAGCGACGACCCCTCGGCATGCGCCTGCATGGTGCCACCAACCTGACCATAAGCAATAGAACAGGCACGGATAAGCTGGTCCCGGTCGAAACCACAAATTTTGCCGATGCCCATGGTGGCGGCAAAGGTGCCGGCCGTTGCCGGCCGGAAAAACCGCAACCCAGACTTCGCCGCCACGCCTAGCACGCAGGCGATATCCACGCCAAGCGCCACGGCCGCCATCAACGCCCGTCCGCTCACACCACCGTGCCGCTCGGCGATCGCCATGCATGCCGCAAGAACCACCGTGACGCAATGCACGACGGCTGGTTCGTGGACACAGTCAAATTCAGAATTGTGGGTCAGGAACGCATTCAGGAAGGCCGCCGATGGCGCCGGCAAGGATTCTCCGGAAACCCAAACGCGGGCATCGTCGCCGGCTCCCCACAAGGCGGCGGCCCGACGCATCTCATCGACCTGTGGCGCGGCGCTACCAACAATGCCAACGCCCAGGCTATCCTGAATGAACGTCCGTGTCGCACCTACGGCGTCTGGTGACAGGCTATCAAAGTCTGACCGAAGGACATGATCAGCAAAAATTTCGATGGCATCCATGGCGCCTTTTTCACTTAATCCTATTAAATTGAACTGCTTTCCCGATTAGCTAACAATGCGTGCGCCGCCAAGGCAACACTAGCCACGTGAGCCAGGGTCTGGGGGGACAACCCGTCCCCATCGGCGCTCCAAATCTTCGGCGGCATTCAGTAGATGAGCTTCCTCGTTTGGCGCCGCCATCAAATGGAAAGCCATCGGCAACCCTTCATCCGAAATCCCCGAGGGCAGAGAAATAGCCGGTCCTCCATAGATGTTGGCGAGGCCAGTGAAAATCGCCTGGTTTGTCGGCACGGGTTGGGTGCGGGCGAAGGCTAGTTGTGGGGCGGTCGGGGTGGCTAGGAAGTCAACTTCGCCAAACAGGTTCAGCCAGGCGACTTTAGCACGGGCGAGTTTTTCCTGCACATCGTGCAGGCGGTCCGACGGTATGGTTCGGCCGTAGTCAAACATGGCGATCAAGCTTTCCGAATAGGCCTCAGGATGATCCCGTAGTGAGTGGGCCAGTACCCTCGCCCCGTCCGACTCGATTTTCAAGAACGCAGCGAAGCGCAGGTCATTTAAGTCGACCTCCGGAAATGGAAGCTCAATGATATCTGCACCGGCACCGCGGGCATCGTCGACGGCGCGATGAAAGCCATCGGCGATTACGGGATCGCTAAGGCGATTGATCTCTTCAGTAAAAACACCCACCCGCGCCCCGTCGAGACGCCGGTTCTTTTCGATAGACCAATCGGGCAGCGGCGAACAGCCCAAGACATCAAGCAGCAACCGGGCATCCCGAACGCTACGGCACAGGGGACCGACATGATCAAAGGCGGGGCTCAGGGGGACGATACCGTCCATACTGATTAACCCACGCGTCGCCTTGAGGCCGACAATACCGCAATACCCAGCTGGTAGACGAACAGACCCCAGCGTATCAGTGCCAAGCGCCGCCCAGGCCAAACCACCTGCCACGGCACTACCTGAACCGCCACTGGATCCACCGGGAACGAAGCCAAGTTTCCACGGATTGTCAGTTGGGCCATCGTGCGGGTTATCGGTGACACCGCCGATGGCGCATTCGTCCATGTTCAGCTTTCCCAATATGATCGCGCCCGCCTTTCGAAGCAATTCAGATACGGCAGCGTCTCCGGACACACTGTGGTTGTATTTGGCGCCGTTACGAGTTGCTAAACCTACGGCATCAATATTGTCCTTTAATGCGATGGGAACACCATCTAACGGGGAGAGCGCTTCACCGCCCTGCCGCCGGAAATCGCTACTCTCTGCTGAACGCTGTGCGCCCGTGACGTCCAGTTCGACATAGCAGTTTAATATCGCCTGCCGACGTTCGATGTGTTCCAACTGCTGCATCAGCAAGGTCGACGCGCTGATCTCGGCAGCATCGAGTGCGGCGGAAATCTCTACAATGTCAGTGTCAACGTGTTCCATAAGGCAATCATACCCGAGTTCGGATCAGCGATAATCCATAAAAATCACCACACTAATGGGTTTGGCAGTATGGGTGATATGCTCCTTGGCCGTCAGTATCCTGTCGCAGAGGCGAAGGCAGCCGGCGTTTCATCTACCCAGTAATTACAATTTTCTTTATCGCGTTCATGGACTACCGGCACGGATGCACAGCCGCCCAATGTTCTGCAATATCAAGCCGTCTGCAGATCCAGACGTCACTGAAGCCTTGCACGTAATCCAGAAAGCGCGCCAATCCAGCGGCGCGAGCCGGGCGACCCATCATTCGAGCGTGCAAGCCGACATTCATCATTTTGGGTGCCGTTTCACCTTCCGTGTAGAGAAGGTCGAACGAATCCTTGAGGTAGGCGTAGAAACCGTCCGCTGACGAAAAATTGCCGCCCGGCTGGAACTTCAAATCGTTGGCGTCTAGGGAATACGGCACAATTAGATGCGGCTTCCCAGTAACGCTTGTCCAATATGGAAGATCGTCGGCATAGCTGTCGCTGTCATAGAGAAATCCACCGTGTTCAACTAGCAACCGTCGTGTGTTCGCGCTCGGTGCGTAACGGCAATACCATCCGCGCGGCTGCGTACCCGTCAAACGCTCGATGGATTCGACGGCGCGGGCGATGTGTTCTCGTTCTTCGTCCTCCTCCAGGAGATAATGCTCGATCCATCGCCAGCCATGCCCACAGATATCGTAACCGGCCGCCGCAATCGCCTCCGCGACCTGCGGATTGCGTTCCATAGCGAGGGCGCAACCAAAGACCGTGAGCGGCAAATCCCGCTCCTCAAAGATCCTGAACAAACGCCAAATGCCAGCCCGGCTACCATATTCGTAAAGGCTTTCCATGCCGAGATCGCGCACGCCCGGAGCCACCCGACCACCAGCAACTTCCGCCAACCCGGCCTCAACCCGACCATCGCCGTCAGGGATAGTGTTCTCCGAGCCCTCTTCATAATTGACGACAAAATTCACGGCGATCCGAGCATTGTTTGGCCACTGGGGGTGTGGTGGGTTTGGCCCGTATCCAATAAGGTCGCGGGTGATCTCTATTTCCGTCATGGCGATGTTACTCCGATTCCCCCAGGTTAAATTGTTCGCTGTGGCCTTGTCATTCTTGGAAAGGATATCAAATGACGGAGTGACGTTACGAGTCCCTTGACGCCCGCCGCTAGTCGGACATGATCGTTACGGACCGAAGATAACCGGAACCGAGCTAGAGCCTAAATGATCGATCCCGTAACCCTTGCCGTCATCAATGGCCGTTTGGAGCAGATAGCCGACGAAATGGACGCGACCCTGTTCCGGTCTGCATTCAATCCGATCATTGCCGAGGCCCACGACGCTTCACATGGGCTCTACGATGCAGGGACCGGTGCGACCCTAATTCAAGGGAAATCCGGACTGCCTGTATTTGTCGGCGCCATGTCCTTCGCCGTCAAACTGG
>CAZNWX010000218.1:0-4528 GCA_964576415.1 uncultured Magnetovibrio sp.
TATTCAAGACAGCGAACACGGCACCGAGCTCTGGAACAAGGTGAAGGCCGCTGGACAGCCCTTCGGCATTGGTCCGGGCGCGCCGAACTATATCGAACGGTTGGAGAGCAGCCTTCTCTCAATAGGCGCTGATACCCTCTGGGACAGCGACCCGTTTGAGGCGGGCCTCGACAAGATGCTCGACCTGGACAGGGACGATGATTTCATTGGCAAGGCGGCGCTCAGGGTGCTGGCGAAGTCAGGGTCGCGACGCAAGCTCGTCGCTGTCATCTTTGACGGTGATCCCATTGAACCAAATGAACACCCCTGGCCCATATTCATCGACGGAACCCGTGTCGGTTCAGTCCGTTCAGCCGGCTATTCCCCACGCCGAAAATCCAATGTCGGCTTCGCCCTCGTTGATCGGGCTTACCGGGATGAAGGCAACATGTTTGAGGTTCGTAACGGACAACACTCATTTTCAGGTGAGATTGTGACATTCCCTATAGTGGAACCAGGCACGCCGTTGCCAGACAACGATTGGGATATGGACCCCATGTAACCTGACAAAAGGAAACGCCCCGGCCGATCGGCTCGAGGCGTTTCCGGTTCAGGTGTGGTGATCGAATTTAAAACAATCCTTCGATTTCACCTTTTTTGTTGAGATAGATATTGTCCGCCGCTGGCACGCGGGGCAAACCTGGCATTGTCATAATTTCGCCCGTGACGACCACCACGAATTCCGCGCCCGCCGACAAACGAAGCTCGCGAATGGGTACGATATGGCCCGTCGGCGCACCTTTGGCATCCGGGTCCGTGGAGAAGCTGTACTGGGTCTTCGCCATGCAAACCGGAAACTTACCGTAACCGCCGGCCTCCAAGTCGGCGAATTGCCGCGCCACGGTGGCATCAATGGAGATATCCTTGGCGCCATAGATCTTCTGGGCAACGGTACGGACTTTCTCTTCGAGCTTCATATTATCCGGATAGAGGGGTTTGAACTTAGCCTTGCCGCTATCGGCCAGCTTCACGACGTGCTCAGCCAACTCCTTTGTGCCAGCACTGCCATTGGCCCAATGCGAACAAAGGATTGCCGTCGCGCCCAGCTTCTTGGCTTCCGCCTTGATCGCGTTCAACTCTGCCTTGGTATCCGTGATGAAGGAGTTGATGGCGACCACAGCGGGCACCCCGAATTGCTTCAGGTTCTTCAGGTGCCTAGCCATATTGGCGCAACCGGCCCGCACGGCCTTCACGTTTTCCTTGCCAAGGTCGTTTTTACCAACGCCACCATGCATCTTCAGCGCACGCACCGTCGCGACGAGGACAACCGCCGCCGGCTTCAGGCCGGCCTTCCGGCACTTGATATCGAAGAACTTCTCAGCGCCCAAATCGGCGCCAAAGCCCGCTTCGGTGACCACATAGTCGGCTAACTTCAGCGCCGTCTTCGTCGCCATAACTGAGTTGCAGCCGTGCGCGATGTTGGCAAACGGACCACCGTGGATGAAGGCGGGGTTGCCCTCCAGCGTCTGAACCAGGTTCGGCATCAACGCGTCCTTCAGGAGCACGCTCATGGGGCCCGGGCCTTTCAACTGCTTGGCTAGGACCGGTTTCCGTTCACGGGTGAAGCCGACAACGATGTTACCTATTCGCTTGGTCAGATCGTCCAAAGACGTGGCCAGGCAGAAGATGGCCATGATTTCCGAGGCGACGACGATATCGAAGCCATCTTCGCGCGGGAAGCCATTGGCGACGCCGCCCAGGTTCGCCGCGATCTGGCGGAGCGCTCGGTCGTTCATGTCCACGACACGTTTGAAGCCGATGCGGCGCTGGTCGATCTTCAGTTTGTTGCCCCAGTAGATGTGGTTGTCGATCAAAGCCGCCAGCAGGTTGTGAGCAATGCCGATGGCGTGGAAGTCGCCGGTAAAGTGGAGGTTGATGTCCTCCATTGGGACCACCTGGGCATAACCGCCGCCGGCCGCGCCCCCCTTCATGCCGAAGCAAGGGCCGAGCGAGGGCTCGCGAATGCAGATCGTAGCGCGCTTGCCAATATGGTTGAGGCCGTCGCCCAGGCCCACGGTGGTGGTGGTCTTGCCCTCGCCCGCCGGTGTCGGCGTGATCGCGGTGACCAGGATCAGCTTGCCGTCGCGCTTACGTTTCAATGAATCAATGAAGTCGTATGTAATTTTTGCCTTGTTCGGGCCGTACTGCAAAAGGGCATCGGCGGGAATATCCAACTTCGTGCCGATTTCCGCGATGGGCTGCATGGTCGCTTCGCGGGCGATTTCGATATCTGATTTGGGCATTCTAAACTCCGGTTTTATATGTGTCCCCGTCGGCCACGAAGCTAGAACCCCCATTGGCCCGAGGCAAATGTCAAATTCGTGAACACTCGCATGGTGTTATGCGCGCGCGCTTTTATGTTCCTAGTTTGGCACCTTTTTCCAATCCGATCTCATCGGCGAATTCCTTCGCTGTCACCTTCTTACCGCCAGCATAACGGACGCGTTTGACGCGGATCGCGCCCCGACCGGCGGTGACAAGGATGCCGTCATCGCCAATCGCGGACACCTGTCCAACATGGCCGAAGGCGCCATCGTCGACTTTTTCACTGTCAAAGATTTGCAAGATTTCGCCGTTAAATGTCGTCCAAGCGCCAGGTTGCGGGTTGCAGCCGCGGATCAGGTTGTAAACCTCGCCCACAAATCGGCTCCAGTCAATCTCGGCCACCTTCTTGTTGCACCAGCCTTCATAGGTGGCCTTGGAATCATCCTGTTTGATCTTTGGCGGATTGCCGGCGCGGACCAGATCGATAGCCTCCAGCGTCGCCTCGATCCCAATGGGGAACGCCTTATCGAAGTAGATCGTTCCGAGGGTATCGTCCGGCCCGATGTCGATTTCCTTCTGCAGGAGGATCTCACCCTCATCTAATCCGTCATTTGGCCAGAAGTAGGTGATCCCCGTGTCTTCCGCGCCCCAGATGATCGGCCAGTTGATGGAACTGGGGCCCCGATGGAGCGGCAACATGGACGGGTGGTAGCAGATCGACCCGTGCGTCGGGATGTTCCGTGCCTCTTCTGGTACGAAGACGATGACATAGGCCATCACGCAAAGATCCGGCTTCAACGCCTTCATGGCGTTCAGCACGTCCGGGCTTTTAAAGTTGTCGGGTTGCATCACGCGCAGCCCTTTTTCCTGGGCAAACTCCTTGATGGGGTCGACGCGGCCATCCTTGTCCGGCGCACAATAGACGGCGACGACTTCGTCTTCGCCCTTATCCAGGATGGCTTCCAGAGCCGATTTGCCGAAGGCCTGCTGGCCCATGACGATTAAGCGCATTCTCAATCTCTCCTCCACTTGGGGCCAACGCCTTAAATGGCGCCTTCGTCGCGCGCCGCAGCGATGTCATTATCGCTCAAACCCACCACCTCTCTCAGAATTTCATCCGTGTGCTCACCCAACAAGGGCGAGCGCACTACGTCCGACGATGAATCAGACAACTTCACCGGATTGCCAACGGTCAGGTATTTACCCCGTTCCGGATGGTCGACCTCTACAATAGTGCCGGTCTCCCTCAGGCTTGGCTCTTCGGCCAGTTCCTTCATGGATAAGATCGGGCCCACCGGGATATTGAGCGGGTCGCAGATTTCCAAGACCTCGAACTTCGTCTTGGTCATGGTCCAGGCCTCAATAGCATCGAACACCTCGTTGAGGCGTGGCAGCCGGGCGTCTGGGGTCGCAAAACCCGGATCCTCTTTCCATTCCTCCTTGCCGATGGCGTCGCAAATATTCTTCCATACGACAGCCTGGGTAATGAAATAGGTATAGGCGTCGGGGTCTGTTTCCCATCCCTTGCATTTCAAGATACGGCCCGGTTGGCCGCCACCGGAATCGTTCCCCGCCCGGGGTGTCGCGTTTCCAAATTCGATCCCTTCTCCAAACTGGGAGTATTCCTTCAACGGCCCGTGGTCCAGACGCTGCTGGTCGCGGAGTTTGACCCGGCAAAGGTTCAGTACACCGTCCTGCATGGCGCAGCTCACCCGCTGGCCCTTGCCCGAATGGGTCCGTTGATAGAGCGCCGTGACGATGCCGAAGGCAAGGTGCAGACCGGTACCGCTGTCGCCGATCTGCGCACCTGTGACGATGGGTACACCGCCTAGTATACCCGTCGTCGACGCCGCTCCGCCGGCGCACTGAGCCACATTCTCGTAGACCTTGCAGTCTTCGTAGGGACCCGGGCCAAAGCCTTTCACGGACGCATAGATCATCCGTGGATTGATCTCCTGGATGCGTTCCCAGGAGAACCCCATCCGGTCCAGGGCGCCCGGTGCGAAATTCTCCACCATGACATCGCATTCCTCAATTAATCGGGTCAGGATCTCCTTGCCCCGCTCGGATTTTGAATTCAACGTCACGCTGCGCTTATTGTGGTTCAGCATGGTAAAATACAGGCTGTCCACGTTGGGAATGTCCTGCAATTGACCCCGGGTCGCATCGCCGACGCCGGGCCGCTCAACCTTGATCACGTCGGCTCCGAACCAGGCAAGCAACT
>CAZNWX010000219.1:0-4518 GCA_964576415.1 uncultured Magnetovibrio sp.
TGATCCGCCGCATGGCCCGCAAGCTTGCATCAAAATACAGACCTCAACATAAACGAACCCGTCGCGGACACTTGGATGTCCGGCGCACTTTGCGGGTCAACATGGCCCATGACGCTATTCTCTTTGAAACCGTGTGGAAGCAGAAACGCATCGAACGACCAAAAGTGGTTGTCATCGTCGATGTCAGCCGCTCCGTCGCCGCCGCCGCGCAGTTCCTGCTCATGTTCCTTTACAACCTTAACGAGGCGCTGTCCGATCTACGGAGCTTCGCCTTCTCGTCTTCCCTGGTGGCTGTTGACGACATCCTAAATACCAATGACCTCGAGGAGGCCATCCCAAAGGTTCTGGATAAAATCGGGTTCATGTCGACGGATTACGGTCGCGCACTTGATGACCTGAAGTCAGAATTCGCGGACACCATTGATCGCCGCACCACTGTGATCATCCTCGGTGATGCGCGATCCAACTACGGCGACCCGCGGGCAGACGTCATGCGCTGGATCAACCAACGCGCCCGCCGGGTCGTTTGGTTGAATCCAGAACCAGAAACATTTTGGGGCACTGGAGATTCCGAAATGCGGCGCTACCGCCCTTACTGCCACGTGGCGAAGACTTGCCGGACGATCAAGGATCTGGAACGCGTCGTCGACGATATTCTCCGTTCCCAGACGCGCGCCTGAATTCTGGCCGCCAGCCCCCACACCGTCATAAGAGTACCAGCGTAACCATCCAGTTTTCAGCCATCGTACCCGTGATGCCCTAGCCCGCGAACGGCTTTTTTCAATAGTGCGGCGGCTTCTGATCTTCCAGTCGCGGCGTGCCGCCGACGCCCTGCTCCAGTTCTGCGATACGGTCTTTGAGGCGTTCGACCTGACGCTTGAGGCGATCAATCTGATCCCATTGCTCGCGAGTGACATCACTCAGATCTTGGAACGCAAGTTCCGTGTGCGCGAACCGGTTTTCCAGGTCCGCCAAGCGATCGTCCGCGTCCTTACCATTGGTCATTTCATTTCACTTCCCTTCGCTTGGCTTCATTCGATGAAATGCTGTGCCTTGTTCAACATGGTCTGGATCGCCCAGAATGCGCGCCTCATCATTGAATAGAAGCATGGGGTAAAGGGTGGTCGAAGCCACGTCAACCGCCGGACCGTCCCTGGCTGGTATCCGGGTGGTCGAACTGGGGACCAGCGTCGCCGCGCCATACGCGGCCTGGACGCTGGCCCAGCTGGGCGCTGAGGTGATCAAGGTGGAACCGCCAGACCGTGGGGATGATGCGCGCCACTGGGGCAAGATGCTGCCAGACGGCTCTTCCAGCTACTTCAATGCGCTGAACCGCGACAAGTTGGGCATCACGGTCGACCTCAAAGACACGGCCGACCTACAATGGCTTAGGGAATTCTGCGCTACCGAGGTAGACGTGATTATTCAGAACATGCGGCCCGGCCGTGTCGACAGCTACGGCTTGGGCGCCGCCGACCTGACGTCGGCTAATCCGCGTTTGGTCTACTGCAACCTTTGGGCCTTCGGCTCCAAAGGGCCACTTCGCGACAACCCGGGTTATGATCCGCTCATGCAAGCCTGCGGTGGGATCATGAGTATCACCGGCAATGAAGGTGAAGCCCCCATCCGGGTCGGTACGTCTATTGTCGATATGGGCACAGGCCTTTGGTGCGTCATCGGCATTCTAAATGCCCTAAACGCACGCAAGGATTCCGGGCTCGGTTGTGTGGTTGATGCCTCGCTTTATGAGACCGCCGTTGCCTGGATGACGAACTCCGTCGCGTCCGTGGGCGTCGACGGCCAGCAGCCGCTAAAGCAGGGTTCGGGTGCACGCGGCATCGCCCCCTATCAGGCCTACGTCTGTTCGGACGGACATTTGGTCATCGCCGCGCCAAACGATAGATTGTTCCAACGCCTGGCGGGCGTCCTGGGCCACCCAGAATGGTCCGACGATCCACGGTTCAATTCAAACCTGAACCGCTACGCCAACCTGGCCGAACTGAATACGGCCATGAAACCAATCCTCGAGACTGAAACCCGGGCCCACTGGCAAGGCGCCTTGCACGAGGTTGGCGTGCCCAGCGCCCCGGTGCAAACGGTTCCAGAAATGATGGTGGACCCGCAGACGGACGCGCTCGGCATGCTGCAGAACCTGGATGATGGCATCAACCTCATGGCTATGCCCCTCAGCTTCAATGGTGTACGTCCACCGCTACGCCACTACGCGCCGTCGCTCGGCGAACATAACGAAATGATCAAGGGACCCGCAAAGAAGGGGAAGGACTAATGCATACCAATTACGAAACCCTGCACGTGGAAACCATCGATGAACACGTCCTGCTCGTCATGTATGACCGGCCCGAAGTCCGCAACGCCAAAAACACCCAGATGGGGATAGATCAGCGTGACCTGTTCCAAAGCCTGTACGTGGACCTGGAAGGCCATCGGGTGGTGGTGTTGACCGGGCGTGGCGATAAGGCCTTCTCGGCCGGCGGCGATCTGAAGGAACGCGACGGCATGTCCGACGCCAACTGGCAGCGCCAGCACGCCATTTTTGAACAAGCCGCCTTGGCGCTCCGCTCCTGCCCAGTCCCTGTAATCGGCGCCATCAACGGCGCGGCCTTCGGCGGCGGCTGTGAGACGGCGCTGAACGTAGACTTCTGCTATGCCGCCACGACGGCCCGCTTCGCCTTAACCGAGATCACCCTGGGCATCATCCCCGGCACCATGGGGACCCAAAACCTACCCAACGCTATGGGGGAAAGGCGCGCCAAGGAAATTATTTTCACAGGCCGTCCTTTTACCGCCCAGGAGGCCTTCGAATGGGGTCTAGTCAACAAGCTCTGTGAACCAAACACCTTGATGGACGAAACCATTCAGACGGCGCATCGGATTGCCGCGAATGCGCCCTTGGCCGTGCAGCGCGCGAAACGCGCGACCACGGTGGCCACTCAAGTGGATCGGGCTACGGGTTACCAGTTTGAGCTGGAAGCTTATAACCGGCTGGTGGGCACAGAAGACCGGATGGAAGGCGTGCGCGCCTTCAACGAAAAACGCACCCCTGATTTTAAGGGTAAGTAAAAAATTAATCATGACAATTACCACCATCTTGGAAATTCCGTTGGAACGCCGCGCCCAGTCGACCGGGGCGCAGGCCATGCACAAGTGAGAGAGGAGCTCATCATGCACGACGATATCGACGTTCTCGTTCACGAAGTCGGTCCCCGTGACGGACTGCAAAGCATTCAGACCATCTTCCCCACGGAGGCCAAGATGGAGTGGATCCGGCGCGAGGCCGCAGCCGGCGTGCCGCAAATCCAGGTTGGCTCTTTCGTACCGCCAAAGAATTTGCCACAAATGGCCGACAGCGCGGAGGTGGTACGACAATCCCTCGAAATCTCGGATCTGACCGTCGCCGCCCTGGTCCCTAACCTGCGCGGCGCCGAAAACGGCATGGCCGCCGGGGCCCACCAGATCGGCGTCGTGATCTCCGTCTCCGAAGCCCACAATATGTCAAATGTAAAACGCAGCGTCGACGAGAGCCTGGACGGTTTTTCGCAGATCGTCGAATACCGGGACGCCCACGACGACTACAAGGACATAGTGTTGTCCGGCGGTCTGGCCACAGCCTTTGGTTGCACGATCGACGGGAAGGTGGAGATTTCGGCCGTCATGCGCGTCGCCGAGGAGTATCTGAAACGCGGCGCAGACCGCTTAAGCGTCGCCGACACGGTAGGATACGCCAATCCGAAACAGGTGAAAGACCTATTCGACGAGTTGTATCGTACCGTTGGTACCGACATTGCCATCGGCGCGCACTTCCATGATACCCGGGGGCTTGGCCTCGCTAATGCCTACGCAGCCGTGGAAGCAGGCGTGCGCGAACTTGATTCCTGCCTGGGCGGATTGGGCGGTTGTCCCTACGCGCCCGGAGCATCGGGCAACATTGTCACTGAGGATCTTGTCTTCATGCTGGAGGGCATGGGGCTTCGGACAGGCATCGACCTGGACGGACTTTTGGAGGCGCGTGAGATCATGGAGTGCCACCTCAAGGATGAGCCAACCCAGGGTGCCTTCGTCAGCGCCGGCCGACCGCTGGGTTTTGAACCAGCGTCCGTCGCGGCGTAACCCCTGCGATCCATCTGACGATGACCGACGCCCCGATCACCATGGACCTAGCCGAGGATTACACGGATATCCGTGAACAGGTGGCCAAGCTCTGCCAGGACTTTCCCGGCGAATATTGGCGCGATCTGGAAAAACAACCGCCGTCCGGAAGTTACCCGATCGCGTTCATTGAAGCACTGACAGCGGCCGGCTATCTGGCGGCGCTCATTCCCGAAGAATACGGCGGCGCCGGCCTGCCCGTGCGCGGCGGCGCGGTGATCCTCGAGACCATCAACGCGACTGGTTGTTCTGCTTCGCCCGGCCACGCGCAGATGTACACCATGGGGACGATCCTCCGGCATGGATCGATGGAACAAAAAGAATACTATCTGCCAAAGATCGCTTCCGGTG
>CAZNWX010000220.1:0-4508 GCA_964576415.1 uncultured Magnetovibrio sp.
GGTATTTCTCCAAGCATTGACTCTGACAATCAAAGAGATGTTAAAAGACATCCAACATTAAAAGATAATGTTGTAGTTGGTTCTGGTGCTCAAGTACTAGGCCCTGTTGTAGTCGGTAAGAATGCCTCCATCGTATATGTCAGCCACGCGATCGACGAAGTGGTGCGCTTGGCCGACACCATGGTGATCATGGATAACGGGTCGACCGTTGCCGCCGGTCCAGTCGAAGACATCATGAGCCGGCTCGACCTCCGACCGCTGACGGGACGTTATGAGGCGGGCGCCGTTTTTCGGGTCAGGGTCGCAGGGCAGGACAAGACGTATGGTTTGACCGAGCTCGCGTTTCCAGGAGGGCGGTTGTGGGTGCCGGCGCTAGATCAGCCCCTGGGTTACTAGATGCGCATGCGTATCCGTGCGCGGGATGTGTCGTTAAGCCTTAGCCGACCATTGGATTCCAGTTTTCTGAATATTGTCGAAGGGAACGTGATGGAAATCAGGTCCGAGGCCGGTCCACAAACGGACATCCTTGTGGACGTGGGCACTCCGTTGATCGCCAGAGTGACGCGGAAGTCGGTTGCCGCCATGAGATTGCGGCCAGGCACCAAGGTTTTCGCCTTGATCAAGGCGGCATCGATCGATCGGCATGCCATGGGCCTCGGGGGGACCCGGCAGCGCCAGAAATCCTGAAGGTGTAGTTCGGGTTCCAATCCGCTAGTTTTTATCCATAAGGGCCACTATAGAAACGTATCGTTATCTTTATTCGAAAAAATATGAGACTGTGTGCTCATCCGGTAAATCTTCATAGGGGCTCTCCTCATCGGGGTGACGGCATCGTTGGGGAGTAGGAATTTCAATGCCAGCATATAAATATCTGCTCTGGCCGATCCTAGTGACAATTGCCGGTCTGGCTGGGTGCTTCTGGTTGGGCTTGACCTACACCGGCACCATTGTCGGGGCGCTTTCCTATTTGTTCATCGGCGGTGTTCTTTCCGTCTTGGAAATTTCCCTCTCCTTCGACAATGCTATCGTGAATGCCAACAAACTCCAGTGCATGACCGAGGTATGGCGGCGACGATTTTTGACTTGGGGGATTTTGATCGCCGTCTTCGGCATGAGGATCATCTTCCCGTTGGCCATTGTCGCAGTAGCGGCGCAGATTTCTCCTTGGGCCGCTGTCGAATTGGCCATTGCGGAGCCCGCTGAATACGAGCTCATCATTGGCAATTCGCACCTTTCCATTTCCGCCTTCGGTGGCACCTTCTTAATGATGGTGGCGCTGACTTACTTTGTGGACGCGGAAAAGGACGTTCACTGGGTCCATACCATTGAGACCCTCCTACAAAAGGGGGCGTCCATCCGTGGTCTTGAGATCGTGTTTATCCTGATCGTCATCGTGGGCTTTGCCTCGGTGCTGCCGGACGCTTTAGCGTTGACCTTCCTCATGTCCGCCTTGTTTGGCCTGCTGACTTTCCTGGGCGTCGATCTACTGGGGGACCTCCTTGATGCGGAAGATAAGACCGTAGGTACGGCGGCGCGTGGTGGCCTTGGGGCTTTCCTCTACTTGGAGGTCCTGGATGCTAGTTTCTCATTCGATGGCGTAATTGGTGCTTTTGCGCTGACCACCAATCTCTTCCTGATCGCCATTGGTCTTGGCGTCGGCGCCATGTACGTGCGGGCCATGACCATCATGTTGGTCGAGAAAGGCACATTGGCGGAATTCCGCTATCTCGAGCACGGCGCGTTCTATTCGATCCTGATCCTGTCGGTAATCATGTTCACGCAGTCGTTGACCCACGTGCCGGAGGTTATCACGGGTCTGATGAGCGCCGGATTGATCGGCATGGCGTTGTGGTCATCTGTTCTTTACAACCGCAAACACACCGAAAGCCCATCGACCGACTAGGATTGCACCGACGACATCGGTCGTCATGGCGTCATTCCTGTGACGGTAGATAGTGGTCGGCCCATTTCAAAATGATGTTGAAGCTGACGGAGACGCGGGTCTCCTTCGACAGGTTTGGATGAACGAAATGGTTGAGGAACGCTGGCCATAGCATCAGCAGCCCAGGCTCCGGTAGGATGGTGAACTCCGGGTCTACGTAGGGATCGTTGCGAATAGATCCCATATTGATGCCTGGACGCGGGTCGTAAAAGGTGATCCGGTTTGGACGCAGGTCCTTTCGCCCCCCGGCTTCCGCGTCTCCTGGTATCTTCACATAGTAGGTCCCAGACAGATAGCAGTGCGGGTGGTTGTGAAGGTCATGATAATCGCCCATGCGGTTGACGTTGGCCCAGGCGTGGATTTGCCAATCCACGGGGTAGTCGATACCTATGGACTGCAGGTAGTAAATGACCGAATTATTGACCTCGCCCCGCAGCCAGTTGGCGCCCGGATGGTCCAGGTTGAGAAGATTGTTGTCGCGATAGTCGGTGGTCAGGTTGCGGTTGGTCTTTTCCATATCGCGGATGAGCTTGAGGAGTTCCCGGTTCGGGGCCTCGAAGTCCGGCAAATTCCGTCGCAGCATCCTGGTCGGCCAAAGATCGACAATGCCGTCTTTCGTGTCGTTCATGGGAGGAAGGGATCCAGCCCTACCGCGGCCTGGGATTACGCGCTTTGTAGACCTTGCAGTTGGAATAGCCTTGATTGAAGAAATGATAGGTCGTCTTGGGTTGTGCCAAGCCACTGGGGTCGACGAGGTTCCAACCGGTCTTTGCGATTCCCGTTTGCGCGCGGCCCTGCACTCCGATGAATCCGATCGTCAGCAGTTTCAGTTTGCGTTGACCAAATTCGCCCTTGCGACAGGCTTTCGAGAGCACGGGGTCCAATTGACCGACCCGCCAATAGGCCTGCTGGCTGGTGGCGTATTGGCGCTTGGTCCGGTTGGCAGAGGCATCGGGAGCCAGAGCCAGACCGGTCAATATGACCGCCATCAATCCGAGGATTAGACACCGGATCATAAGCAATTTACCAGGAAAGTCGCTTTGTCGAAGAAGTGGGTGACATAGGCACTGTGGAAGGTGTCGGAGACGGCGCGACCGAACGCCAACACCTCTGCAGGCCATGTAACGGTGACAGCGGAGACCAGGACTCCAATGGCGATAGCGACGTGAAACTTCATATCTTAACTATACATTAAGATGAAGTCGGAGGAAAGAGCCCGCTATTCCACTGGCGTGATCGCCTTCCGATTTGACCAACCCGTCAGGACGTCACGGCCCTTCGCCTGGGTGCCCGTCTTGGCTTCATGTTTGTTGTCACTGACGGGAGCCGACAGTTCAACCACGTATCCGTTAGGATCACGGAAGTAGATGGAATGGATGAAGCCATGGTCAACCGGGCCGCGAACATGCCGACCTTCGGCCGTCCCCTTGGCATGCATGGCGTCCAAGTGGTCCTTGTCGACCTTAAGGGCGATGTGAAGGTCGAAATCCCGCTGCTCCTTGAAATCGAACGGCGTATCAGGATCGTCAAAGAAGGCCATGAATGATGCATCGGCCATTTCGAAAAAGACATGAAGCACGTTGGTATCGCGACCCGTCTGCGTGGTTGTAATTTCGAATGCATCGGCCAGGGGCAGGCCGAGGAAATCTTCATAAAACTGGCGGGTCTCCTCGGCATCGCGGCACCGGTAGGCGCTGTGGTGCAGTCCCTTGATAGCGATAGTCATGGCGTTCTCCTTGAACCATGGAGGCGTTGGACAGCATACGAAATCCAAATTTGGCATTCGGCGCGCAAAAAGCAAGGTTAGGCCATGAAATCGTGGGAATTGGCTTTGCTATTGGTAGGGCTTAAGATTCCTCCGATTTTCCTTGAGAGAGAGCTAGCTTTGACCGCTCCCGATACCGACCCGCTGCCTTGGCCACATGATGGCCTGACGGATGTTCCCTACGGCGTTTATAACGATCCCGGCCAGTACGCGCTGGAAAACGAACGCCTATTTAAGGGGCCCAGTTGGAATTACCTCTGCTTAAGCGCCGAGATTCAGGAACCAGGCGACTTTATCGTCACCGGTATTGCCGGGATGACGATCATCGTGGTGCGCAATCAGGACGGCCAGATTAACGCCATGGTCAATCGTTGCGCCCATCGGGGCGCCATGCTGTGCCTGAAACGACGCGGCAATGCGCGGAAATTTTCCTGCGTGTACCACGCCTGGTCCTATGACCTGGACGGTAACCTGACCAACGTGGCCTTTGCCAAGGGGATTAAGGGCGAAGGCGGTATGGATGATGGGTTTGACATGGCCGACCACGGTCTTCGGCGGCTCCGCGTCGCCGTGTATTGTGGCCTTGTGTTTGGATCATTCTCACCCGACACGCCGGAGATCAAAGTCTATTTGGGGCCGGAGATTTGCGCCCGGCTGAACCGTGTCCTTCGTAAGCCTGTTCGGGTTCTTGGCCGCAATACTCAGGTTCTGCCCAGTAATTGGAAGCTCTATGTGGAGAACGTCAAGGACAGCTATCACGCCTCCATTTTGCACCTTTTCTTCACCACGTTCCGTATGAAC
>CAZNWX010000221.1:0-3050 GCA_964576415.1 uncultured Magnetovibrio sp.
TCCCCGGTAGTGAATGGTATATCGATTCGTATCAATTCATCGAGGGTAAGGCTATCCGGACTGAAGAGAAGGCAGATAATCCGTGGTGGCAGTTATGGTAACCACTTTTCCGTTGGATTGATGCTTTCCCACCTGTCTATTCGCGATGTGGTCCTGGTCGAACGCCTGGAATTGGAATTTCAGAACGGTTTTAGCGTACTGACGGGTGAGACGGGTGCCGGTAAATCCATACTTTTGGATGCCTTGGGGTTGACGACCGGTGCGCGCGCCGAAGCGCGTTTGGTCCGTAACGGCGCCGAACGCGCAAACGTCAGCGCGGTTTTCGATTTGTGCGAGGATCACGCAGTTCGCCACCAACTGTCTGAGCAGGGTGTTGAAACGGCCGGCGAGCCTGTGATCCTGCGTCGCGTTTTGAATGTGGATGGGAGATCGCGCGCCTTCGCCAATGATCAGGCTATCAGCATTGGACTGTTGAAAGATGTTGGTGCCCAATTGGTCGAGGTCCATGGCCAGTTCGATAACCAACGGTTAATGCGTCCCGAAAGCCATCGCATGCTTCTGGATTCCTTTTCTGGCGCATCGGATTTGATCGACGGCGTGCGCGCCGCCTATGCCGGCTGGCGGGATGTAATGGCTCGGCGGGCGACGGCAATCGCCGACGCGGCTAACACCCAACGCGATGAGGATTTCCTTCGATTTGCTGTACAGGAAATGGCAGAGTTGGCCCCGCAGCCTGGTGAAGAGGTTGAACTTTCCAACAAGCGCAAGATGATGATGCACAGCGAGAAGCTTGTTCAGGCCTTGGCCGATGCGCAGAATCAGCTTAGCGGTGAGAACACCATCGACCAGGGCCTACAACGCACGCTTCGCGCCCTAGAGCAGGTGCGCACCTACGCCGACGAAAAGTTTGATGACGTGATCGCCAGGGGATGGGGCAACTGGATCGGTTCAGCAGTCAGATCATGCTTGAACCCGAGGAACTCGAGGCGGCGGAAGAGCGGTTATTTGCGCTCCGCGCGGTCGCGCGAAAGCACCAGGTGAGAGTTGACGACTTGAGTGATCTGAAGGCTGAGTTTGAGCGTCGATTGGGCTCCGTCGAGGACAGCGCCCAACGCCTTGCTGTTTTGGAGCATGAAGAGCGCAAGGCCCGGGATGCTTTTGTCGTGGCCGCCGAGCGTATTCGGGAAGTCCGGACCAACGCGGGCACGGCATTGGATCAGGCCGTTGATTTGGAGTTGGCGGATCTAAAACTAAAGCACGCCCGTTTCCACACGTACCTTGCGCCGTTGAATGAGGCCAACTGGAACGAATACGGCATGGATCGCGTTGCGTTCCTGGTGGCGACGAACCCCGACAGCGCGCCCGGTCCGATCAACAAGATTGCATCGGGGGGAGAGCTGGCGCGGTTCATGTTGGCGCTGAAAGCGGTACTGGCGGCGGCTGATCCCGTACCTACGCTTGTTTTTGATGAAGCGGATGCCGGGTTAGGCGGCGCCGTCGCGGCTGCCGTGGGGGACCGATTGGCCCGATTGGCCGCGGGTTCGCAGGTGCTTGTTGTTACCCACTCCCCGCAGGTGGCGGCCAAGGGCGATCATCACTGGCGGGTCAGTAAATCTGAGATTGCTACCGTCGACCAAGCGGATGAGAGGGTTTGGACGACAGTGGAGCCCTTGGATAGTGCCTCTCGCCAAGATGAAATTGCACGTATGTTGGCGGGCGCCCACGTCACCGATGAGGCACGCGCCGCCGCCGATCGTCTGTTGGCCGGAGGCAATTCGTGAGCGATTCAACTGTGCCGACGCCTGTCGCGGATTTAGAATCCGAAACTGCGGCCGCTGAATTGGCGTTTCTTTCGCAAGAGATCGCTAAGCATGATATCGCCTATCATCAAAATGATGCGCCAAAGATCTCCGACGATGACTACGATGCTCTCAGGCGGCGTAATGACGACCTTGAGGCGCAGTTTCCCGAATTGGTTCGTGAAGACAGCCCGACAAAGAAAGTGGGTGCGGCCGTGCGGGAAGGGTTTTGCAAGATCACCCACGCGCGGCCAATGTTGTCCTTGGGAAATGCATTTTCCGACGACGATGTTCGCGAATTCACGGACCGCGTTCGTCGGTTTCTCACGCTTGCGGAGGATGAGGTTCTGGAAATTGCCGCCGAACCGAAGATCGATGGTCTGTCATTGTCTATTCGCTATGAGCAAGGCCGGCTCGTTCACGCTGTAACCCGCGGTGACGGCGGTGTGGGTGAAGATGTGACTCGGAATGTCGAGACCATGGGCGACATTCCCCAGAAACTTCCCGGCTCGGTACCCGATGTCCTTGAGATTCGGGGAGAGGTCTACATGTCTAAACAGGATTTCGCCGATCTTAACGCTCGACAAGAAGCCACCGGACAGAAAACCTTCGCCAATCCCCGCAATGCAGCCGCCGGATCACTGCGTCAGCTGGATCCAGCGATTACCGCGGCCCGACCGCTACGGTTCTTCGGGTATGCGTGGGGCGAAGTGTCGGAAAGCCTCGGGGCAACGCTTTGGGAGGCGCGCAGTCGGATTGCCACATGGGGGTTTAAATTGAACGAACCGGTGGCCATTTGCTCGTCCGCTTGGGCGCTACTCGCTTATTACGTTGATATGACGTGCCGCCGCTCGGAGTTACCGTTCGATATCGATGGCATCGTCTACAAGGTGAACCGATTGGATTGGCAGGAACGTCTGGGTTTTGTGAGCCGCGCGCCGCGCTGGGCCATTGCCCATAAGTTCCCGGCGGAAAAAGCTGAGACACGCCTGAATAAAATCACCATTCAGGTCGGCCGGACCGGCACGTTGACACCGGTGGCTAATTTGGAGCCTGTGACCGTTGGTGGGGTCTCCGTATCCCGCGCGACACTGCATAACGAAGACGAGATACAGCGTAAGGACGTCCGCGAGGGTGATTGGGTGATCATCCAGCGGGCTGGCGACGTGATTCCGCAAGTAATTGAGGCTGTGATGGCGAAGCGGGCGCCGTCCAGCGTACCCTTCCAGTTTCCGGAGGCCTGTCCAGAAT
>CAZNWX010000221.1:3072-4463 GCA_964576415.1 uncultured Magnetovibrio sp.
GACCCGTAAAGAGGGTGAGGCAGCCCGCCGTTGCTCCGGCGGACTTGTGTGTCCGGCCCAGGCCGTTGAGCGGTTAAAGCATTTTGTCTCCCGCGATGCCTTCGATATCGATGGCTTGGGCGGCATTCACATTGAAACGTTTTGGGAAGACGGATTGATTGCATCGCCGGCGGATATCTTTCGCCTTGCGGAAAGACGCGATGACCTGATGGGCCGGGAAGGGTGGGGTGAGAAGTCCATTGGTAATTTGGTAGATGCACTGCGGCAACGGACATCCATCGAGATGTCGCGCTTCATCTTT
Organism: uncultured Magnetovibrio sp.; assembly: GCA_964576415.1. GTDB lineage: Bacteria > Pseudomonadota > Alphaproteobacteria > Rhodospirillales > Casp-alpha2 > UBA3470. Next base: position 3,374 of record CAZNWX010000221.1, read on the forward strand.
GCGCTCGGCATCCGACAAGTTGGCGAAGCCACGGCGCGTTTAATGGCAAAGCATTATGGTGATATGGCGCAATGGACGGCCACCATGGTCGCGGCTCGCGATCGGGAATCGGACGCCTATCGGGACCTTGTTGACATCGATGGTGTGGGCGCCGGCGTCGCCGAGGAAATCATCGAGTTCTTCGCTGATCCTGACAACATCCGGATCCTCGAGGACCTTACTCGTTACGTGGACGTTGAGGCCTTTGAGACCGCGGACAATTCTGGATCTGCCATCGCCGACAAGACCGTGGTGTTTACAGGAAAGCTTGAAACCATTGGACGCAGCGAAGCCAAAGCCCGGGCAGAAGAACTCGGTGCGAAGGTTGGGGGATCAGTTTCCAAAAAAACTGACATTGTGGTGGCTGGGCCGGGCGCTGGCTCGAAATTGAAGAAAGCCGAGGCACTCGGCCTGACCGTGCTGTCCGAAGAAGAGTGGCTGGCCCTTATCGCCAACGTCGATTAAGTCATCCCAAACACATATGTGGGACGCCCAATGTCCTAATTTGTATGTGAACGCTTGTGGGGCTCTAAATGCAAAACGAGTATTTTGTTCGGGCAGTTGAAAGTTTACGCAATGTCAGAGGTTTATCGACGTAGTCGACTGACAGTAGCGCGGGATTTGAACATGCCATATTATGCTATTGTGCACCCTTTGCTTGAATTGTGGTCTGCAAGGACGACGCAAGGTAACTGTGCTAATACAGCAACTGTATCTCAGTATATTGTTCGGGAGACACAATAGATATGGCACATCCAACGGACGTACATGTCGGAGGACGACTTCGCGAGGCGCGCTTGGCGAAGGGAATGACCCAAACCGATCTTGGGATTGCCTTGGAAGTTAGTTTTCAGCAGGTGCAAAAATACGAGAAGGGGATGAACCGGATCGGTGCCAGCCGCCTGTGGGACATTTGCAAGGTCCTGGATGTGGCGGTCGTTTACTTCTTCGAAGGCCTGAGCCGCGGTGGCAAGGAGGATCCACAACCGGCACTCAGTTCGCGAGCAATAAAACTGGCGAAGGCAATTGATGAAATCCAGAATGATGATGT
>CAZNWX010000222.1:0-4462 GCA_964576415.1 uncultured Magnetovibrio sp.
AGAGCGTACAGGGAAATACATCTGTATGAACGGTCATATTATATTCTTGGTTGCCTTTCGAATTATCCTGGGTGGACTGATGGGAAGTTTTGTTTCCATCGAATGATGCGGCACGTCATAGAGGAACGGGACTGGGCGATATTGCAAACACTCCTTTTGGAAAAACCTGGTGGTTCTCTTTTGCACGCTGGCGGTGGTAAACGTTGTGGGCGTCTATTACTTCCGGCGTTTGGGTTGAGGGATGGTGGCGGCTCTAACCTCCAACGGCAGGACCCGCCTGCCGGTCATTAGGGCGCCAGTAATGGCGAACATAGTTACGACCATTTTGTCGATAACCAAGAGGATCTGTGCGAAGTCCATGACCGGGGTATCTTCGGATCAGACCTGGCGCTCAGTGAGTATGGGCCAGTGCCGTCGCCAGCCCTTGGCTGCCAGACGCGCTCTATAGACATCCATCTTGCCCCGCGCCGCCGGCGTCGGGCGGATAACGCTGGCTAATAGATCTCTGATCCCGTGGGGTGCGAACAGGCTGAGTGTGTTATCCGCCGCCAGGTGGACGGCGACGCAGGTGGGCGTCTCGATCCAGTGGGCGATGGCCTGTTCCGTGGTCCGGTACGGACGTTCCCCGTTCTTGATGTGCATGCGCGCCACGTTAGTTACCGACCAGGGAACATCTGCCATGACGCGGGCGAGCTGGCGTTCTAGTTGGTTGTCCCGGCGCGGGTTGAGGCGGTGGGGATCGCAATGGACTACGTCGATATCAGCCAGTGGGCTCTGGTCCGTGAACCCGTGCTGGTAGTTCCAGACGGCAGCGCGGATGAAGCCCGCGCCGATGGCCCAGTCCTTAAGGTTCAGCGCCCGAACGGCACGGAGCATGTCCGTACGCCAGGCATCGGACTGGATCAGGCCGAGGATAAAGGAAGCGTCGGCGTCGGCGCTTAGCGCGTCGGTACCGGCTCGTCGCCGGAATAATCGTAGAAGCCCCGGTCCGACTTGCGGCCCAGCCAGCCGGCCTCCACGTATTTCACCAACAGCGGGCACGGCCGGTACTTGGTGTCGGCCAGCCCCTCGTGCAGCACGTGCATGACTGCCAGGCAGGTATCTAATCCGATGAAGTCCGCCAGCTCAAGCGGCCCCATGGGGTGGTTGGTGCCGAGCTTCATGGCGGTGTCGATGGCCTTCACGGAGCCGACCCCCTCATAGAGCGTGTATACGGCTTCGTTGATCATCGGCAGCAGGATGCGGTTGACGATGAAGGCCGGGAAATCCTCGGCGTTGACCGCCTTTTTACCCAGCTTTTCAATCACCTGACGGACCCGGTTGTAGGTGTCCTCCTCTGTGGCGATGCCCCGGATCAGCTCCACCAGTTCCATGCGCGGCACCGGGTTCATGAAGTGCATGCCGCAGACCTGGCCCGGCCGGTCCGGTTGCGCGGCCAGCCGCGTGATCGAGATGGACGACGTGTTTGTTGCGATCAGCGTACCCTCGTTGACGTTGTCACAAAGCGTCTTGAAGATCGCCTTCTTTACGTCCTCGTCCTCGGAGGCGGCCTCGATGACCAGGTCGCAATCCTTGAACCCATCATAGGAAGAGCCCGTTGCGATGCGCTTCAGCGCGCGGTTGCGGACATCTTCCTCTATGCGTCCTCGGGCCACGTCCCGGTCCATGTTGCGGATCAGCTTCTCAAGGCCCTTGGAGACCGCCTCGTCCGTCTGGTCGATCAAATAGACGTCATAGCCCGACGCCGCGCACACGTGCGCGATACCGCTGCCCATCTGGCCGGCGCCGATAACCCCAATCTTTTGAATGTCATCGCTCATGGTTGGGTTCCTGATTTTGATGTTGTTGGCTGTGAGGTTGTTACTTGTCCAATTCAGCGGACAGTTCCGGCACCGCTTCGAAGAGGTCCGCCACCAGGCCGTAGTCGGCGACCTGGAAGATGGGGGCTTCCTCGTCCTTATTGATTGCAACAATTATCTTGGAGTCCTTCATACCAGCCAGGTGCTGGATAGCGCCCGAGATGCCGACCGCCATATAGAGGTCCGGCGCGACGACCTTGCCGGTTTGCCCAACCTGGTAGTCGTTCGGCACGAAGCCTGCGTCTACGGCGGCCCGCGACGCGCCGACGGCTGCGCCCAGCTTGTCCGCGACCTCTTCCAGCATGGGGAAGTTGTCGCCGGACTGCATACCGCGCCCGCCCGAGATGACGATGCCGGCGCTTGTCAGTTCTGGGCGCTCGGAAACGGTGAGCTCCTGACCGACGAAGCTGGACAGACCCGCGTCATCGGCGGCATCCGCGCTTTCGACTGCGGCGCAACCGCCCTCGGTGGCGGCTGCGTCAAAGGCGGTGGTTCGCACGGTTATGGCCTTGGTGGCGTCGGATGACTGCACGGTCGCCATGGCGTTGCCAGCGTAGATGGGGCGCACGAACGTGTCGGCGCTTTCCACAGCCGTGATGTCGGAGATCTGCGCCACATCCAGAAGCGCGGCGACCCGAGGCATGACGTTTTTGCCGCCTGTGGTGGCGGGGGCCAGGATGTAGCCGTAGTCGCCGGACAGGTTGACAATCAGCGCGGCCAGGTTCTCGGCCAGGCCGTTGGCGTAAAGCTCGCTATCGGCGACTAAAACCTTCGCGACCCCGGCGACCGTGGCGGCAGCGTCGCCAACGGCGGCGCAGTCCGATCCGGCGACCAGGACGGTCACGTCGCCCAATGCCTTGGCGGCGGTGACTGTGTTGAGGGTGGCGGGCTTCAGCTCGGCGTTGTCGTGTTCGGCAATAACTAGGACGCTCATCAGATCACCTTCGCTTCGTTCTTCAGTTTTTCAACTAGTTCGGCCACGCTCTCGACGATAACGCCGGCTTCGCGCCCGGCCGGCTCGGTCACCTTAAGCGTGGTCAGGCGCGGTGCCGTGTCGACGCCCAGGTCACCTGGGCTTATGGTGTCGATGGGCTTTTTCTTCGCTTTCATGATGTTCGGCAGGCTGGCGTAGCGCGGCTCGTTTAGGCGCAGATCCGTGGTGATCACGGCCGGCATCTTAAGCGCCAGCGTTTCCAGACCGCCGTCCACCTCGCGGGTGCAGTTTACCGTTTCACCGTTGAACTTGAGTTCGGAGGCAAATGTACCCTGGGCCCAGCCCAACAGTGCGGACAGCATCTGCCCTGTCTGGTTGCTGTCGTCATCAATGGCCTGCTTGCCGACGATGACCAGGTCAGGGTTTTCCTTCTCGACGATGGCCCTCATGAGCTTGGCCACGGCCAGGGGTTGCAGTTCGTCGTCGGTCTCCAACAAGATGCCCCGGTCCGCGCCCATAGCGAGCGCCGTGCGAATAGTTTCCTGGGACTGCGATGGGCCCATGGAGACAGCGATCACTTCCTCGGCGGTACCGGCTTCCTTCATGCGAACCGCTTCCTCGACGGCGATTTCATCGAAGGGGTTCATAGACATCTTGACGTTGGCCGTTTCGACCCCCGTCTGATCGGATTTGACGCGGATCTTGACATTGTAATCAACGACCCGTTTCACGGCGACGAGAACTTTCATGGGATTTCCTGCACAAACCAAAAAAAACAGCGGCATAAAACCGAATGATGCGGAGGCGAAGGCGCCCCGAAGTCATGACTCCAGTAGTCCCATAATTCCTTAGGGTCCATCGCTTTTCGCGCTGCACAATAGGAGTGCGTGCAGGGTGGGTCAAGATGGGTTTGTGTCAGTGAAATGACATGGTGGCGGAGGGCATTCCGACCTTTACTTGGGCCCCGGAATTATTAACTCAAAGAAAATCCTGATCGGTCCCGGTCCGCCATTGATCGACAATTCGAGAATAAGCGCGTGGCAATCCGGAGATATCAAAAGAAACAGCCAGCTTGTACGCTGCCAATCATGGTGATGATGGATATTTGAACCTTGCTATGAGGCCTCAAGCCTTTGAACTCACCAAATATCATGCTGTCATCTCCCGATAGTCAGAATGCGACCGTGATTTCATATCCTTCGTGGTTCCTGGAGTGCTCAGGTTCGTTTTGTGCCCGCTGGCGGAGCGAAGTGGCGGCAGCGTTACTGGTTTGCCCCCGGCTCCCAAAGCACGTCCAGTTTGCCGCCGTCGTTGACGTGGCGGGACAGAACGAACAGGTGGTCGGAGAGGCGATTGGTGTATTTCATGACCTCTTCGGTGACCGGTTCGACAGTGGCCAACTCGGTCAGAAGGCGTTCGCAGCGGCGGATCACCGTGCGGGCAAGGTGAAGGTGTGCGCCGGCTGGCGTGCCGCCTGGGAGCACGAAGGAGTTCAAGGGCTCCAGAGTTTCGTTCATGGCGTCGATTTCCGCCTCCAGGCGCTCCACCTGCGCCATGGTGACCCGGAGCGCGCCGTCCTTGCGTTCCGCGTCCGGCGGCGTACAGAGATCGGCGCCCACGTCGAAGAGGTCGTTCTGGATACGGGCCAGCATGGCGTCGGCCTCGCCCG
>CAZNWX010000223.1:0-1039 GCA_964576415.1 uncultured Magnetovibrio sp.
GGTGTTGATCGAAGGGTTCAAGAGCCACGGCCACGCAAAGATGGAAATCCATCGCCCGGTTGTCGGGAAGTCCCTACTGGCCGCCGAAGACACGAGTATCGTTGCCGTCGCCAGCGACGGGCCTGTGTCGCTTGACGGGCGGGTGGTGCTGGACCTCAACAACATCCCGGCTATCGCAGATTTCATCGTCGCCTATTGCGGGTTGAGGGGGCAGGTCCAAGATGGCGCAGCTTAAGGACGATTGTTTCGCCTTTGGCGGCGAACTCATGCCCGTCACCGATGCCTTGGCTTTATTGCGTGAGCGGGTCACGATGGTTGTCGATCCGGAAATCGTAGCACTACGTTCGGCGCTGGGCCGTATTCTGAGCGCTGACATCATCGCCGATCGGAGCGTTCCGCCCCACGATAACAGTGCGGTCGATGGCTATGCCGTGTTCTTTGAAGATTTGAACGCTGATGGCGACACGCGGATACCCGTAACCGGACGCGTTGCCGCCGGCCATCCGTTGGACCGTCCGGCCCGGCGGCACGAGGCCGTTCGTATTTTTACCGGCGCCCCTATGCCCGACGGCATGGAAACGGTCTTCATGGAGGAAGACTGCGAGGCTGACGGTAATGATGTGATCTTGCCGGCGGGCCTGAAGCAGGGCGCCAATCGCCGGAAGAAAGGCGAGGATATCGAACAAGGTTCCGTCATTCTAAAAGCTGGCCAACGGCTTCGTCCGCAGGAATTGGGGCTGGCGGCATCCGTTGGCTTTCAAGAATTGAAGGTCATGGGGACGCTTCGGGTCGCCGTGTTCTCCACCGGTGACGAGGTTTGCGATCCCAGCGATCAGGCCCCGGAAGGCAGTATCTTCGATGCCAACCGATACTCGGTTATGTCCATGCTGGAGGGTATGAGTTGCCATGTCACCGATCTCGGCATCCTACCCGATGATGAAGAGACCATTGCAGTGGCCATTGGTGGCGCGGCCAAGGATCATCATGTCATCGTCACCTCGGGTGGGGTTTCGGCCGGTGAGGAGGATCACGTAAAAGC
>CAZNWX010000223.1:1049-4462 GCA_964576415.1 uncultured Magnetovibrio sp.
GTTTGGTTCCACTGATGAATGAACTTTGCTTGCGCCCCATTGCGCTGGGACGCATCGGCGATGCAGCTTTTATCGGCCTTCCTGGAAATCCTGTGGCGGCGATGGTGACGTTTATGGTCATCGCCCGCTCCGTGCTTCTCATGTTGATGGGGGCCTCTGAAACGGCGGCGCCGCGCTATGCGGTAACCGCGGATTTCGACTACCAGAAGAAGACGGGCCGTCGGGAATGGTTGCGGGCGATTCTGTCGGAGACGGCAGGGGCCGGGTTGTCAGTAAAAAAATTCCGTTCCTCGGGGGCGGGGATTCTTACCTCCATGGTTGCTGCGGACGGACTGGTGGAGCTTCCAGAAGATATCGAAAGCGTTACACCCGGAGACATGGTTCAGTTTTTGCCGTTCAACGAGGTCAGTGGATGAAGATACTGTATTTTGCTTGGGTCCGGGAAAAGACCGGCATTGGCGAGGAGACCGTGGATATACCGGGTGACATCCGGACGGCGCGCGACCTCGTGGCCTGGCTTGAAGGCCGGGGCGAGGGGTTCGCCGCGGCCTTTGCCGATGACGCCTTGGTCCGGGTCGCGGTTAATCAGGAATATGCTACACTGGATGAGCCCGTTTCCCCGGGCGACGAAGTGGCGTTTTTTCCACCAGTAACGGGAGGCTAGCCTGACGGTTCGCGTTCAGCTTGAGGATTTTGATGTCGGCGCAGAAACCGGACGCCTGACGGCCGGCAATCACGGCATTGGTGGTTTGTGCACTTTTGTTGGATTGGTTCGCGACATGGGTGGCCCGGGCGCCACTGGTGAGGAAATCAGCGGAATGACCCTAGAGCACTATCCAGGCATGACGGAAAAGGCGCTACAGACTATCGACACCGAGGCCCAGGCCCGTTGGCCGTTAGAGGCAACCTTGATTATCCATCGATATGGCCGTCTGGAACCCGGTGACCAGATCGTCTTTGTGGCGGCGGCTTCCGGGCATCGCGAAGCGGCCTTTGAAGCGTGCCATTTCCTCATTGACTGGCTGAAGACGAAAGCCCCGTTCTGGAAGCTGGAGGACAGTTCCTCAGGTGGCCAATGGGTGGGCGCGCGTGATAGCGACGATGCGGCGGCTGCGCGTTGGGTGCATGCGGGTAACAAGTCTTCGGAAGCGGCGGAGTAACGTCATTTCCCCACAGATCATTTTTTTGATTTCGATGGCGTCTTGGTTGAGTCCGTCGAGATCAAAAACTGCGCGTTCCGAAAACTCTATGCGGAACACGGCGAAGGCGTCGTGGAAAAGGTCTTGGCTCATCATGCGGAACACGGAGGCATTTCTCGGGTTGTGAAAATCCGACATTGCCATTGGGCGTTCCTGGGCATCGATCTGACGCATCAAGACCTGACCGCGCTGGCTGACCGGTTTGCCGACGATGTCGAAGAGTTAGTCACCGCCTGTCCGTCCGTCGAGGGAACCATGGAGATGCTGGTGGCGGTGCGGATGGAGCGCCGACTTTATATCGTCTCCGGCACCCCGGAAGACGAGCTCCAGCGGATCGTGGCGCGGCGCGGCATGACCGCCTACTTCGATGGCGTCTACGGCTCGCCGCGCCTGAAGGAAGAGATCGTCGAGACCGTCCTTGCGCACCATGGCGTGGCGCCTGGGGACACGCTGTTCGTCGGTGATGCCATGACCGACTATCGGGCAGCTCGGAATACGGGAGTGCCCTTCGTTGGTCGGGTCCCGGCTTCGTGGTCCAATCCCTTTCCATCCGGAACAGCCGTGATTTCTGACATGACGGGATTGGCGGCCTTTGCCGATGCAGAGTAACCTTTCCATTGAGGAAAGGATCCCGGATATGAGCGTTAATGACGCCACGAAGGCCTATGAGAATGAACGGTTCCTAAACAGCTGGGCGGCGCGCTATCAAGGCGGTGAACGTGGCCCACGCGGGATGCGATCTGGCCATGGCCACTTACTACGAAGTGGCTCGGATGTTGGTGGGGCGGCTGACGTCTACCTGGTCGAAGCGGCTGGGGGCAGCCGACGGTTTTGTCTGCACGGATGGTGGTCCTGGAATTATGGAGGCGGCCAATCGCGGCGCCTCGGAAGCCGACGGGATCAATACCGGGGTCAACATTTCACGGCCCTTTGAGCAGCATGACAATCCCGAAATCAGCTGAGAACTGAATTTCGAATTCCATTACTTCTTCATGCGCAAGATCTGGTTCGTCTACTTGGCCAAGGCTATCGTCGTATTCCCCGGCGGTTTTGGCGTCATGTAGGAGTTGTTCGAGGTCCTGACCCTCATTCAGACCAAGGATGTGAACAAGCCTTTGCCCATTGTGTTGCATGGGAACTTCTATTGGGACGATGTGTTCAATCTGGAGGTCCTAGTCGAGTATGGCACTATCTCGGCCGGCGACTTAGAATTGTTTATCAAGACTGATCCCGTAGGTGGGGCCTTCGACTATATCGTCTGTCCCTTGACCGACAGCGCGATGCGGAAGCCAGAGGGTATGCTCTGGACATCTTAACCTTGATCTGACAAAGGCCGGGCATTCGCCGGCCTTTGTCACTTCGGGAATAGGATACGCTCTCAGGCGGCGGCTTCACCACACGCCTTGCCGACGGTCTTGTCGTAGTCATTCATCATCCAGCGCGAAATATCGCCGACCGTGAATTTGTGGTCGTCGATTTCACCGACCGGGGTGACTTCCGCCGCGGTGCCCGTTAGAAAGACCTCCGTGGCGTCGGCCAACTCTTCGGGCATGATCGGGCGTTCGATGACTTCAATTCCGCGCGCTTCGGCCAAGTCGATGACCGTCTGGCGGGTAATGCCGTTCAGGAAACAGTCCGGTGTAGGGGTGTGCAGTTTGCCGTCGCCGAATACCAGGAAAATGTTGGCGCCCGTGGCTTCAGCGACCTGACCTCGCCAATCCAGCATCAAGGCATCATCATAGCCCTCCGCCTCGGCCGCGTGCTTCGACATGGTACAGATCATATAGAGGCCTGCAGCCTTGGAATCGGTCGGGGCTGTCTCGGGTGCGGGGCGCCGCCATTCGCTTGTTTTCAGCCGGATACCTTTCATCCGCGCTTCCGGCGAGAAGTAGGAGGGCCACGGCCAAGCGGCAATGGCCAAATGAATGGTGTTCTGTTGGGCCGAGACGCCCATCATCTCGCTACCGCGCCAGGCCACGGGCCGAACGTAGCCGTCCACGATGCAGTTGACCTTACACACTTCGTTGCAGGCGGCGTCAATATCGTCCGCTGGATAGGGAATTTCGAAACCGAGAATGCTCGCTGACTTCAGCAAACGGTCCGTATGTTCCCGCAACTTGAAGATGTTGCCGTTATAGGAGCGTTCGCCCTCGAAAACGCACGAAGCATAGTGTAGGCCATGGGTGAGAACATGGACATCAGCATCTCGCCAAT
>CAZNWX010000224.1:0-4445 GCA_964576415.1 uncultured Magnetovibrio sp.
ATTCGTCGCTGGAAACCTAGTGGATTTTCTTATGACTATACATGGGAATGCCGCCGCTGAAAGGCCATCCTGCGAGCTTAGTATGACACATAAGAAACCGCTTTCTAAATACGGATATTTCACGCATAGGCCTTCACGGGCGATCAAGATGCCGTAAGGCAGCGGGGAAAACGTGAAAAATACTAAGATATAGCGTATATACTGCCCATCGCCGAATGACCTGGGTAACCTCCATGACCTTCCGTGTTGCCATCGCTCCCCTGTTCTCCCGCGCCGCCAAATGGGCCTTTATCGGCTTTTTGGCTTGGTATCCGCAGAATGCCGATTCGGCATCATCGAATTGGGCGGAGACGGACCAAACCAAGGTCCGCATGATCGCCGGCACCCAAGGTGTCGGGGACAGCCGGGAATTGCGGCTGGGCCTGCATTTTCAGATGCAGCCCGGATGGAAAGTCTATTGGCGCTCGCCCGGCGATGCCGGTTCCCCGCCAAATGTGAAGTGGGACGGTTCAAGGAATTTGTCTAACGCCGACATCCAATGGCCGGTGCCGCTGCGGTTCTCGGTGCTGGGCCTGGAAACTTTGGGCTACAAGAACGAGGTGGTGTTCCCGGTTACCGCATCCGCGGTAACCACATCGCAAGCGGTCGACGTGAAAGCCCGGGTCCGTTATCTCACCTGTAACGACATTTGCATTCCCTACGAAGCAAACCTGAGCTTAAACCTGCCCGCCGGCGATGCCGGACCCAGCGAGCATGCACATCTCATAAACCGGTTTCGCGCCACCGTGCCGGACGACGGCACGGCCCACGGACTGAAGATCGATGCCTTGCACAGCGTCAAGGACGACAAGGGCATGCGCCTGCAGCTCGTCGCCAGTGCACAGACAGCCTTCACCCAGCCCGATGCATTTTTCGAGGGTGCCCACGGCCTGGCCTACGGAAAGCCGAACGTGACCATAATCGACGGCCGCAGCCAGGCGTTGTTTGACGTCAGCGTCGATGGCTTGGACGGTTTGGATGACGACAAGGGACAGACCCTCGACAGTCGTACCTTCGTGGTCACCCTCGTAGACGGCAAGCGAGCGGCAGAGAAATCCCTGGTGGCGCGGCCAGACGCCCCGCCTGCAGCACTGATTTTCAACGCGCCTCCCCGCGACAGCGTCTCCCTAATCAGCATTCTCCTGCTCGCGATCATCGGCGGCCTGATCCTAAATCTCATGCCCTGCGTCTTGCCGGTTCTATCTTTGAAACTGCTGGGCTTGGTCCAGCACGGCGACGGTGACCCGTGGGCGGCGCGCACCGGGTTTCTTGCCTCAGCCACCGGAATCATCGCCGCATTTCTGGTTTTGGCTGGGGCATTGGCTAGCCTCAAGGCCGGCGGCATGGTTGTCGGATGGGGCATTCAATTCCAGCAGCCTTGGTTCCTGATCGGCCTGGCCCTCTTGATCACTCTTTTCGCCTGTAATCTTTGGGGCTTCTTCGAGTTGCGCCTACCACAATTGATTTCCGACGCCAGCATCCCCGCCGGCAATACCAACGGGCTGGGCGGACATTTTCTGCAAGGGGCCTTAGCCACCCTGCTGGCAACGCCATGCTCGGCGCCGTTTCTTGGCACGGCCGTCGGGTTCGCGTTGGCCGGGGCACAGCGGACATATTCCTGGTGTTCGCGGCTTTGGGCCTGGGCGTGGCGCTTCCCTATCTCCTCATCGCAGCGTTCCCGAAGACGGCAACGTGGCTGCCAAAACCCGGCGCCTGGATGGTCAAGTTGAAGATCGTGCTGGGCTTCGCCTTAGCGGCTACGGGAGCGTGGATTCTGACCGTCCTGGCCGGCACCGCCAGCGCTAAAGCGGCCTGGGTCGTTGCCGGCCTGATGGCTGCCTCCGGTGGTGTCCTGTACTGGGCACATAAACTTGGTCATGCGGGCGTCAAACTGTCAGCGCCGGCCCTGTTAGCCGCATTCCTTGTCGCCACGGCCACGCCGCACTGGTTGTCGCAATCAACGGCCAGCGCAGGCAAAATGGACAACACCATTTGGCAACCCTTCGATGAGGATGTCATCCCCAGACTGGTGGCGGAAGGCAAGACAGTCTACGTGGATGTGACCGCGGACTGGTGTATTACTTGTCTAGTCAACAAGGCTGTGGTGTTGGGTGACCAACGGGTCAACGATTTACTCTCCAGCGGCAAAATCATTGCCATGCAGGCGGATTGGACGAAACCGAGTGACGCCATTTCCCGGTATCTAGCCAAGTATGGCCGCTACGGCATTCCGTTCAACATGGTCTACGGCCCCAACAAACCTGACGGTATCGTGCTACCCGAATTATTGAGCGCCGGGATCGTTCTGGATGCCTTCGGCACCGCGGCAGACGACCCGATTCTGACCTCCCAGAAATAATTGCCAGTTAAGGGGTGAAATCATCTACTGAAGAGATTAAATCTCTGATGTCCGCCACACATTGCGGCACGAGATTTCTTTTGCATTGATCCAGAGGGTAGCGACATGACCATTGACATAGGTGACAATATTCCTTCCGTAAACCTAGCCACCATGGGTGCCAAAGGCAAAGAAGACCTCCCAACCGACGATCTTTTCAGAGACAAGAAAGTGGTCATTTTTGGCGTTCCCGGCGCCTTCACACCGACTTGCTCCGCCAAGCATTTGCCGGGCTTCGTGGAATACGCCGACGCCATCAAGGCGAAGGGCGTCGACACCATCGCATGCATCTCCGTGAATGACGCCTTCGTCATGGGTGCCTGGGGTCAGGACCAGAACGTTGGCGACAAAGTCATGATGGTGGCGGACGGCAGCGCGCATTTCGCCGAGGCGGCCGGACTTGAATTAGATCTGCGTGATCGGGGTATGGGCATGCGCTGCCAGCGCTTTTCCATGCTGGTCGAAGACGGCATAGTCAAGAGCCTCAATATCGACGTAGGCACGTTCGAAAAGACCAGCGCCGAACAAATGCTGAGCGACCTCTAAGGCTTGCAGTCCATTAAGATCTGCGAGGCCAGTGCTACCCCGGAGCCTTTGCTTTTCTGGGCGACGACTTCGACCTCCGCATAGAACCGTTCGCCTTCGGCCAGGGCCCAGTCGCGAAGGGCGGGAATAGGCGGACAAGCTTTCTTGAACGGGCGTCATCCCAGACGTGTGGGCCTCGCTCCAGCGCGCGCACCTGGCCTTTGAACGCCACCTGCAATGCCGTGGAGGGGGCGGGAAATGGATGCCGTCTGACAAAGCCGGCGCATAGATATCCTCGGCAACGCTGGCGCAGTGGTACCAAACCTATCATGTCAGCTTAACAATCTCACGATGCCGCAACCACTTCGGCAGGCGGCAGAGCACGGCCGGCGTTTGCGGTATTCCGTGTTCATCAAGGAAGCGCGAGCGATACCTCGGCCCCACCGTACGCGGTAAGGAGTTCACCCCACGCACCAAAGAGCCGAATACGGTGCTGAACAACATGCGCTGGGGGCTCGGTTTGATGTAATTCGCCGTTTCCGGTTTACTAACGCCTCCTCCCACGTCGATAAACGGGCGAAATCATGACCATCGAAACCTCCCTTCCCATCTCTCCCTTTACGCTAACCCGGTTAGACATACATGTCTTCCGGGCCAGCGTGTCTAAGCCAGTCGTTACGTCTTTCAAAACCATGAACAGCCGCGCCACCGCGTTGCTTCGCGTTGAAGATACGGACGGGGCTCACGGCTGGGGTGAAATCTGGGGAAATTTCCCAACCATCACGTCAGAATACCGGGCCCGGCTGGCGGCTTGGGCGCTGCCTTCGCTCGCTATTGGCGCGAAGGTCTCCGACCCAGCCGCTTTCCACGCCCACGTGCGCGCCAAGCTCCGGGTGATCGAAGTGCAAAGCGACGAGCCCGGCCCCATCGCCGGCATCGCGGCGGCCCTAGATCAGGCCATTTGGGACCTGGCTGCCCGAAAGCACGATGTTTCCTTGCGGCGGCTGCTGCGCGGCAACGCACCGGATTCCGTACCGGCCTATGCCAGCGGCCTGAACCCCAAGGGCGCGGCCAATCAGGTCGCCGCCGCGCGGATGCGCGGATTTCAACGCTTCAAGTTGAAGATCGGATTCGGTGATGACGTGGACCTGCCCAACCTTGACGACATCCGCGCCGGCATGACGGATGACGAAATCCTCTTCGTCGACGCCAACATGCGCTGGTCGCCGGAAGAAGCGGCCACCCAGGTGGGCAAGCTCTCAGATTATGGACTTGGTTGGAACGAGGAGCCCATCCGCGCCGACGAGCCGGCCGAGGCCTGGCGCGCCCTTCGCACGGCCACGACTACGCCCCTTGCCGGCGGTGAAAATCTACGCGGTGATCAAGCCTTCACGGAGTCCCTGGAATGGCTGAACTTCATGCAGCCCGACGTGGGCAAGCTAGGCGGGATCAGCGGGTGTTACGCGATTGCCCGCCAAGCCTT
>CAZNWX010000225.1:0-4444 GCA_964576415.1 uncultured Magnetovibrio sp.
AGGACAACTATTGCCTGAGCATGGCTTCCTGTATCAGGCGCCGCATAGACTCCTAGCTGAACTGGGTACTAACAATGCGTCGCTTCTTGGTTTGCCGCTCAAAATAATTGTTTTGACAATTGTTTTGTTTATCTGGATGGGACGATTGCTTCTCCATACCGGGGCTTCGGAATGGTTTACCGATTTGGCGGCGGCGCTTATGGGGCGCTCACGTGGTGGTTCGGCCAAGATCGCTGTTGTTGCATCCGGGTTCTTCGGTTGTATTTCAGGTTCGGCTGTCGCCAACGTTGCCTCCACTGGGGTCATCACCATCCCGTTGATGCAACAAGCCGGCTATGATCGAAAAAGCTCCGGCGCTATTGAGGCCGTTGCCTCCACTGGTGGACAAATTATGCCACCAATTATGGGCGCAGCAGCCTTTCTAATGGCGGAAATCTTAGAACTTGAATACACCGAGATTATTCTGGCCGCGCTTCTCCCCGCGGCGCTTTACTATTTAGCTGTATTCACACAGGTCGACTTGGAAGCTGCGAAAAATAATATAGCGCCTCTCCCGAAGGACCGAATTCCTCCGATCGGTAAAGTCATGAAGGAAGGTTGGTTCTTCCTGTTGCCCTATGTGATTTTGGTTTGGGCCCTGTTCTCCCTGAATCTGCCGCCGCAGGAATCGGCATTTTGTGCGGCGATTTCCGTCGCTGCAGTTAGCCTTATCTTTGGCTATAAAGGGCATCGAATAACACTGGATCAAATATGGGATTCAATTGCACGCTGCGGTCGATCCTCTGCAAATATTATTGCAATTGGTGCCATGGCGGGAATCATTATTTCAATCCTGGATCGGACGGGTCTTGGGCAGTCACTGACCTTATTGCTTGCTGCCGTAGGCGACGACAGCCTGTTTCTCCTGCTCATATTGACGGCTATTGTTTCGATTCTGCTGGGGATGGGCATGCCGACCTCGGCAATCTATCTGCTGCTGGCAACCATGATTGCTCCATCGTTAATCAAGCTTGGTATTCATCCGATCTCTGCGCACATGTTCGTGTTATATTTCGGCTTGATGTCGATGATTACTCCGCCCGTGGCGATCGCAGCCTTCGCGGCGGCAAATCTATCGGGGGCCAAACCCATGGAGACGGGAGCGACGGCAGTGCGGCTCGGTTGGATAGCCTATGTTGTACCGTTCATTTTCGTCTTATCACCTGCCTTGCTTTGGCAGGGAAGTGCCATGACAATTCTTTCCGCTGCAGGAACAGCCGTTATAGGTGTATGGTTCGGCTCATGTGGAATGATCGGCTATATGTTTGGCTCCCAGACCATGGTTGGCAGAGTTATATTGTTTGTATCCGGTATTTTGCTGCTATTGCCGGCTGAAGTGGTTCAGTATGGATTGATCATTAATGCATGCGGTTTGGCGGTTGGTGGGGCTTGGGCGTCCAGGGATTATTTTGCGAACCGTAAGTAGGATTCAGTAGGCTAGATAGGTTCAGAGAAATGATAAAATCGGTGAGAAATACGGTTATAATAGCGGTCGTTTTTTAACCAGCGCCTTACCCTTTTCGAAGATTTCAGCCGGCCATGGCGTGGATATCCGCGCCTTGGTGTCTAACGATACACAGACTTGGTCATTAATAGCGCAAATTTCACCAGTGCACGCGTCGACCATCACACCCCAAACATGTAGGCTTGTTGGTGTGAAATTAATAAAGCGTGTCCGAATTTGGATAAGATCACCTGGCATGATCTCGCGCTTATATTCAAAGTTTTCTGTTACGGCCGCTATACCTCGGTCATTCGTCCTCATATATGCAGGTGTGATACCCGCCGTCGTAAAAGTGAAATAGGCCGCCTCGTTAAAGGCTCGGCTGTAATAACGAACATTGGCGTGGCCCATATGATCGGTTTCCATCGGGTAAAACATACCCTGATAGGCGATATTAAAATCCTTAAAGTGTTCTAGCGATGACATCTTCTGTGGCACATAGTTTGTTTTAAAATCGCCGCGACAGAAAATACCGAACTTACCGTGTAGACCCCTTGGGCATAATTTTTCATCGCTTTGCGTATTTGGTTTGTATCAATCACAAAGCGAGGCGGGGCGGGCCGCGGACTTTTCGTATTTCTGAAATTGACCGCGTAGAAGAATTGCCCGAACAATTTTTGCCGCCGAAGGATTTTCAGTTAGACAAGTTCGTCCAACAATCTTTTGGAGTTTATCAAGGTGGCGAGCCGTTAGATGTAATTTGGCGGTTTAAGGCGTCTGTCGCAGAGGAAGCGGAAAAGTTTCAATTCCATCCAAACCAGACATTAGAGAAGCAATCAGACGGGTCTCTGTTAGTTAAGTTCTCTGCGAAGGGGGATGTGGAGATGTGTTGGGAACTATTCACGTGGGGTAATGATGTGGAGATAGTTGCGCCTCAATCTCTCAAAGACACGTTCAGCGAGTTGGTGGATGGTTTGAATGATGCCGCCGAAAAACTTGTTTCTTAACTTTGCCAAGCAATCTTTCGCGACCGAAGGGAGCTACTGAAATTAATAATTATGTGAGCGATTAGCGAACATTCCGCTTATACGCCCCGGCAACGGATTAGCAATCCGCCGCCCCGACCCCGGCGCGGCCAAGAGGCCAAGTGCCGAATGAGCCGGTAATCCATTTGATCTGTTTTCCATATTCAAAAGATAGTTATTAAAACATATAATAAATCAAATGCCCGTGCTATAACTACGGCACGATAACAGCATTTGGAAAAAACCGCTATGACACAATCAACGCCCAACCCGGCGGATCACGCTTCCATCAAGGCATGGTTCGACACCTGGACCGGCTATGTCGCCGCCGTCGATTTCGATTCGTCCCGTCCTATGTTCGAGGAAGACGTCGTCGGATTCGGAACCTGGATGGATACGGTTGAAGGACTCGATAATCTGATGGAAAAGCAATGGAAAAGCATTTGGCCAACCATTCGCGACTTCGAATTCTTGACCGATACGTTGCAGGTGCGGGTCTCGCCGGACCGCTTGTTCGCCGTCGCCGTACTGGTGTGGAAGTCGAGTGGGTTTCATGAAAACGGTGAAGCTTATCCGCGCCCGGGCCGGTGCACCGCGGGCTTGCAGCGCGACAGTGTGGACGCGCCGTGGAAGGGGAATCACACTCACTTTTCGCTCAATCGGGACGTCCCGCAGAAATCTTACGGGGCGCCGTCCTAATAGAAGTTCTGTACTGTGCCCCTTTGAGCACAGTTCCATACTACAGAATATCGTAATTAAGTGTTGGACACAGGTGACACCTTTAACCTCGTTTATGAGATTAGAGATGTCATCAGTGTTCTGATACCTACACCTAATACCTTCTGAATACCTGCAAGGTGAGGAAACATCATATCTTTAGGATAAGATTAATTTTTAGAACTTTTGTACCAACTGAAATTCCATACCTAATACCATACCTGCGGGATAGAATTTCTTTTAGAAGTGTTTTGGAAGTAAACGAGGTATCATAACTTATTGATTTTATTGAATAATTTTCTTTGAAATCATTCCCACTCAATAGTAACTCAACTTAAATACACCTGAACCCGCATGAGCATTTTGAAACATCCCTGCCTTGGCGTGCGCAGCGCAAAGGTTCATTCCATAAAGTGGAACAGGGCGTTATGCTACCGCCCCACGAACGACCGGCCGACACGCCGGTCCTTGATCTGAAGTCGAGAGGGACAAAGACGTTGCAAGACATGAATTACGAAGCGCCGACCAGCGTTGAAGCGGCTGTCGCGGCACTGGCCGCGGCCGATGACGAGGCGCACATTTTCGCTGGCGGCACGGATCTTTTGGTGCAATTGCGCGAAGAAATGATCCGGCCAAGTCTGTTCGTCGACATCAAACGGATCACAGAAACCCGCACCATCACTGTCGACGACACCCGCGTGCGTATTGGTGCCGCAGTCACGGGCGCCGAGCTCAGCGAACATGACGCCGCGAAGAAGCTCCTCCCGGGCGTGGTTGAGGCGGTGGAACTCATCGGTTCCGCCCAGGTCCAGGGTCGTGCCACCGTCGGCGGCAACTTATGCAACGCCTCGCCAGCTGCGGACAGCGTCCCCGCCCTGATCGCAGCCGGCGCCGTCGCACAGGTCGCCGGACCCGATGGCCTTCGCGCGATCGCCGTGGAAGACTTCCACGCCGGCCCCAGTCGGACCAACTTGAGCGGCAACGAGTTCGTTGTCTGTCTGGATATGCCAAAACCCACCACCCGGAGCGCGGACGCCTACCTACGCTTTATTCCGCGAACGGAGATGGATATCGCCGTGGTAGGCGCCGGTGCCGCCGTAACCTTGGACGCGGACGGCACCTGCACCGCGGCACGACTGGCACTTGGCGCCGTGGCCCCGGCGGCCCGGCGGGGTCCGGGCCGGGGGCCCGGCCGGAGGGGGAAAAAAAAAGAATGCAC
>CAZNWX010000226.1:0-1206 GCA_964576415.1 uncultured Magnetovibrio sp.
ATACAGGCGTGAGGTGAAGCCGCCGCCACCCAGGACATGGTTCATGACATAGGCGGCGTAGAAGTCCGGATCGTCGCGGAGCAGGCCTTGGTCGGCGAACAGGATGGCGCTTTGAGGCACGTCCTTGTTGATGATGATGGTGCGTCCGTCCGTGTTGGCGCGGATTTTGGGCAACCGCCAATCGGTACCTTGGGCAGGCAAAGTACCGAAGGTGGCGTCCAGCAACTCGGCCAGTTTGGCTGGCGTGATATCGCCAACGATACCGATCACAAGGGTATCGCGCGTCAGGCGCTGGGTCACGAAGGCGCGCAGGTCGTCCGCTGTGATCGCCTTGACGCTGTCGGGGATGCCGTCAGCGGGCCGGCCATACGGATGGCCACCATAGAGGGCTTCGCGCATGGTCTTGCCGGCGATGCTGTGCGGGCTCTCCTCGTCCTGTTTCAGGCCAACTAGAATCTGAGAGCGGATCCGCTCTACGGGTTCCGTGTCGAAGCGCGGCGCGTTCAGCGCTAGGCGCAGTAGATCGAAGGCTTTGTCCTGATTACGGACCAGGGTCTGCAGCCGGCCGCCAAAATTGTCCAGTCCCGCATCGAACCGGATGCGGATGGCTTTGTCTTCCAAGGTCTTCTGAAAGGATTGGGAATCCAGATTACCAGCGCCCTCATCCATGGTCGACGCCACCAGGTTGGCCAATCCGACCTTGCCTTTCGGGTCGAGCGCCGCGCCGCCGCGAAAGGCGAACCGCATGGTGACAATGGGGTTTGAATTATCTTGGACCAGCCAGGCTTCAAGGCCGCCGGGGGTCTTCACGCGCTCTACGTTGATGGCCAAAGCCGGCCCCGCAGCGATAAGTAGAAGGCCGGTCAGGATCGGCCGAAGGAAACGGGTAATGAACACCGGCTCAGCTCTCTCTCGCCGACAGCAGGAGGCCGGTCACGGATCGGTTGTTGTCGAACAAGGCCTTGGCCGCTTCGTTGATTTGTTTCGCCGTCACCGCGGCGATGTTGTCGGGCCAGCTTTCTACGTCGTCGACACTGAGTCCTGACGCCAGCGCCGCTCCGAGGGCGCGGGCGCCACCGCTTAGGGAATCTCGGGCATAGACCGCTTCGGCGACCATGCGTTCCTTGGCCCGAAGGACCTCATCCGCGGTGTCGCCGTTTTTGATGATATCGGTGATTTCCGCTTCAACGGCCAATTCCAGGGCGT
>CAZNWX010000226.1:1216-4417 GCA_964576415.1 uncultured Magnetovibrio sp.
GATCCCCCGCCTGAGCGGGCACCCTGCGCTCGATGGCCATCTTCTTGGTCTTGCCCTTGAAGAGATCTTCCAGGGACACCGCGATGGTGTGCGTCACGTCGCGGCCACGGCGCCGCGCGGGCTGGCGTAAAAGACGAACCGGCCTGGGCCGCGATCATCACCGCTGTAATAAGCCCCCGACGAGACGGCGGTCTTATTCTCCACCACGAGGCGCCGATACAGACGGCTGGACGCGCCGCTGCCGAGAATGTTCGACAAGACCTCGAGAGGATAGACATGGGTCTTATCCCCCCATTGAAGGGTGGGCGCCAGGAAGCTGCGCCGCCAGGAAGGCTGGCGGACCCGCTTGTCGCGCAAGACGACCTCGCGGGCGGCTTTCTGTGGCGGCTCCTTGGCGCGGTTCCGAACCACCGGCGGTTGGGCTGGGATCTTGCCGTAGTACTTCTTTGCCAGCGGTCTCACCTGTTCCGCCGTGATCGCGCCGGCGACTACCAGGATGGCGTTGTTGGGCGCGTACCAGCGTTTGTAGAAGGCCAGGATCCGTTTGATGTCGAGGGCCTTGATGTCATGTTCCCAGCCGATTACCGGATTGCGGTAAGGATGGTTGAGAAACAATGCGCCGTTGATGTGTTCGCCCAGGATGGCGCCGGGGTTGTTGTCGACCCGCGAGCGGCGTTCTTCCAGGACAACCAAGCGCTCAGGCTCGACTTCCTTGTCCGTGATCACCAGGTTGGTCATCCGGTCGGCCTCCATTTCCATGACCATTTCCAACCGATCCGCGGCGATAGTCTGGAAGTAGGCGGTGTAGTCCGTCGACGTGAAGGCGTTTTCCTGGCCGCCGTTGCGGGCCACGATCTGTGAAAACTCACCGGGCTTGCGCTTCTTCGTGCCCTTGAACATGAGGTGTTCGAGGAAATGTGCGATGCCCGTTTCACCGGGCCCTTCATCGGCGGAGCCGACCCGGTACCACATCATGTGGGCGACCACGGGCACGCGGTGGTTTTCGACAATGACCACCTGCATGCCATTTTTCAGGGTGAAGGTGGTGGGGTTGAAGACCCCGGCCCAGGCTTCCGGCAGGCCTGATAGGATAAGGAGGACGGCGAAAAATGTTGTTTGGAATAATGGCATGGAAGGTCTCAGACAGGTTATAGCTATGAGGATGCAGCGTTTATGCCTAAAGAATATGGCGCCTTCGCGGCAGATTTTATCTGAATTGAGCGTGGGCAGATTGCGGGGCTGGACAACCGGTGCGGCGGCCTAAAAATCCAACAGGCCCTTGCGCGCCTGCTTGCGCTTCACTTCGGGAATTTTGCCTTCATTAATGGGCTTGCCAAGGGCCTGGTTGGACATGATGCGTTTCTGTTCTTGCTTCGCATCGACCACAATCCCCGGGTTAGATTTGTCGTCAACCCAGAAAATCAGCTTGTTGACGAACAACTGGTCTTCATCGGCCAGAACCGATGATTCCTGATTGATCAGCCGGCGGATACCAGGCTCCGCCTTGTCGGCGCCCGTCCGGGTGATTAGCGCTTGTAGGCCGGGACTTCCAGCGGTGGCGGTTTTCGTCGTGGCGTCGGGTCTGACGGCGTTCTTCCCAAGAATAGCTTCGCGGGCCTGATCCATGGGCGAGACTTTTTGCGGTCGCGATACGCCTGGGGCCGGCGGGCGAAGGCCGTATTCGGGAGGCAGACTGAGCGGTGGGCGCTTGAAGACGACAAACTCATCCGGCGCGTTCTTGCCGCCGCCAAAGGATTTGCGGACTGAATCACAGCTTGCGAGAGCCCCGCCAAAGAGTGTCAAGACCGCGAAAACGAGCAGCGAATGGATCATCCTTCGGTTCATTCCTGAAATCTACGCTCAAACCGGTGAATTTTCAACAAGCTAGGATTCCTCATGCTGGCCAAAAAAGGAGTCCCAGATCAACGCCGCCGCGCCACAGGTGATAGCGATGTCTGCGACGTTGAAGGCGGGCCAGTGATAACCGGCCCAATGAAAGTCCAGGAAGTCAACCACGGCGCCCAACAGCACCCGGTCGATGACGTTGCCCACTGCGCCGCCAACAATTAGCCCGAGCGCCCCCGTCACCAAGAGCTTGTTGGCGCGCCACATCCAAACAAGAAGCGCGGCGGTAATGGCGAGCGCCAGGCCCGCAAGGATCCAACGGCCCATGGGCGACTGCATGTCCAGCATACCAAAGCTGACGCCTCGGTTGAGCCCCAAGACCAGATTGAAGAAGTCGGTTAATGGGATGATCCGAGGCGGCCGCATGACCGTTTCCACTATCCACCATTTGCTCGCTTGGTCGAGCGCCGCGATCAGGGCCGACAGGATTAAGCCAAGGCGAACTTGCGTCGGGATCATCCGTGGCCAAGAGGTTGGTGGTTGTCGGCCGCATCGGCGCAGCGCCGGCAGACCGTGGGATGGCCGTCGACGGAGCCGACATCTTCCAAGACTTGGTAACAGCTATCGCATTTCTGACCGCCGGCAAGGGCCGGCACCACGGCGACGTCCGCAACATCTTCCAATCGGAAGGCGTCTTCGGGGGTGGTATCCGTATCAAACGCAGCGCCCGACGTGATGAACAGTTCGGCGGCGTTCAGGTCAGCGAACAGGGCGGCCGTGTCCGCATCCGTGAACACCCGCGGCGCGGCCTGCAGGCTGGAACCGATTCGCTTCTCGGCGCGCTCCAGTTCCAGCGCGCCCGTCACAGCCCGGCGCACGGCCCGTACCCGGCGCCATTTCTCCATCAATGCATCATCGCGCCAGGCATCCGGCAGGTCCGGGAAGGTCCGGAGATGGACGCTGTTGACCGCATCCTCGCCGGTTCGCGCCAGCCAGGCTTCCTCCGCCGTGAAGCAGATGAACGGCGCTAGCCAGGTCGTCAGGCAGTTGAACAACTCATCCAAAACCGTGCGCGCGGCGCAGCGCCGCGGTTCGTCCAGGCGGTCGCAGTACAGGCTGTCCTTGCGGATATCCAGATAAAAGGCGGAAAGATCCACCGTGCAGAAGTTGTGCAGCTCCGTGAAGAAGGTGTGGAATTGGAAATTTTCGCAGGTCTCGCGCAGCGCCGTGTCCATGCGCCAAAGGCGGTCCAGGACCCAGCGCTCGAGCTCCGGCAAATCCTCCAGGGGCACGCGTTCCGCATCGGAGAACCCATGCAGGTTGCCCAGTAGGAACCGCAGCGTGTTGCGCAGCCGG
>CAZNWX010000227.1:0-4414 GCA_964576415.1 uncultured Magnetovibrio sp.
AAGGGGCGTCTAGTGCTGACCCGCGATCCCTTCGGGATTAAACCGCTTTACTATGTGGAAACGGGTGCCGCCTTCGCGTTCGCGTCCGAGCCGCAGGCCCTGATCCGTTCGGGTCTGGTGCCGGTCAAAGAAAATGCCGACGCGCTTCATGAGTTGTTCCAATTGCAGTTCACCTGTCGGCGCGAAACCGTGTTCGCAGGCATACAACGCGTCCTGCCTGGCGAAACCCTGGTCGTGTGCGCCGGACAGATAGTCGAGCGCATTCATCGGCCAGCACTTCCCCTCGCGCCGCCGGAAGGTTGGAAGGGCGAGGACGCCATGGCCCGACTGGAACAGGTATTCACGGATTCTGTCGATATCCATCAGCGTTCCGACGTACCCTACGGCATGTTCCTTTCGGGCGGTATCGATTCATCAGCGCTCCTGGCCATGATGGCCCGCCTCAATGACCAGCCCGTACAGGCCTTCACCGTTGGGATCGAGGGAGCGAGCGTCCATGACGAGCGCGACCATGCTCGCGCGGTGGCCGCCGCCGCCGGGGCGGCGCACGAGGAAGTTTCGTTCGGCGAGTCCGATTTCTGGGATTTGTTGCCCAAGGTCGCCAAGGCCATCGACGACCCGACGGCGGATTACGCCGTTCTGCCCACCTACAAGTTGGCGAGAGCCGCCCGCGACGCGGGCCTCAAGGTGGTGCTCAGCGGGGAAGGGGGTGATGAAATGTTTGCCGGTTATGGCCGCTATCGGCGCGCCGCCCGACCACGTTTGTTGGGGGGGCGGGACATGCGTGCTGCCGGACAGTTGGAGGGCCTAGGCGTCCTGCGGCGCGAAGATGGAGACTGGCGCCAAAGCATTGCCGCGCTGGAAGCGAACTTGCCGAGCAACCTCAGTGGCCTGCAGAAGGCCCAGGCCTTGGATTGCGCTCATTGGCTGCCCAACGATTTGCTGACCAAACTGGACCGCTGTCTCATGGCGCACGGGGTGGAGGGGCGCGTCCCCTTCGTCGACCCCGTGATGGCCGCCTTCGCCTTCCGGCTACCCGACGCGTTAAAGGTCAAAAAACGTTTCGGCAAAAGGCTGTTGCGGTCCTGGCTAGCCGAGACGTTTCCGGCCAGCAAACCGTTCACGAAGAAGCGGGGCTTCACCGTTCCCGTTGGCGAATGGATCGCTGCCCAGGGCAAGGACCTGGGCCCCCTGGTAGCGGCGCAACCGGGTGTCGCGCGCTACTGCGATCCGGACACCGTGAGGCGTCTGTTCCAGGCCACCGGCAAGCAGGAAGGCCAAGCCCAATGGACCTTATTGTTCTTCGCGCTCTGGCATGGGCATCATATGGAAGGCAAGTTCAACGATGGTGGCGTCTTCGATGCTTTAGCGGCCTGAAGACAGTGAAGGAGCATCCGTGACCGATACTATCACCATTCGCCGGCCCGACGACTGGCACGTTCATTTCCGCGACGGCGCCATGCTGCAATCCGCGGTGCCGTTCACCGCCCGCCAGTTCAGGCGCGCTATCGTCATGCCGAACCTAGTTCCGCCGGTGACAACCGTGGACGCGGCACGCGCCTACCGGGATCGCATCAGCGGGGCGGTGCCCGATGGTATCGATTTCGAGCCCCTGATGACGGCCTATCTCACCGACACCATCGACGTCGGCGAACTGGCCCGAGGCGCAGAAGAGGGAGTGTTCTCCGCCGTCAAGCTTTACCCAGCCGGCGCCACAACCAATTCCGACAGCGGCGTCACGGACTTAAAGAAGGTTGCCGGCGCTCTGGAGTGCATGCAGGCCGTAGGGTTGCCGCTTTTGCTCCATGGTGAGGTCACTGATCCGGAGATCGACATCTTCGACCGCGAAGCCCGGTTCATTGAACAGAAACTTATCGGTCTCCGCGCTGATTTTCCCGAACTGAAGGTCGTATTGGAGCACGCCACCACAAAGGACGCGGTGGATTACGTTCTTTCCCAGGAGGGCCACATGGGCTGCACCATCACCGCGCACCATCTGGTCATCAACCGCACGGACATTTTCAAAGGCGGCATCCGCCCGCATCTCTATTGCCTGCCTATCGCAAAGCGCGAGGTGCATCGTCAGGCATTGCGCGCCGCCGCCACATCCGGGGACAAACGCTTCTTCCTAGGGACTGACACGGCACCGCACCCCGTGCACGAGAAGGAATCGGATTGTGGCTGCGCAGGTATCTTCTCCGCGCCGACGGCCATGCAGGTTTACACCCAGGTCTTCGATGAAGAAGGCGCCCTCGACAAGTTGGAGGCCTTCGCGTCGATCAATGGGCCCGACTTTTACGGTCTTGCAGTCAATGAAGGGACGGTAACCTTAGTCCGCGACGTCGTCGAAGTTCCAGAACGCGTTGAAACCGCAGAGGGCGAAATCGTCATGGTTTTCCGACCGGACGCAGGTCTGAACTGGCGAATCACGGCCTAACCGTTCGGGTTTATGGGCGTGAATACGAATTCCAGGAAATAGGCCTTTATCAAGGCCCAATAACCGGAATAGTAAAAGCGGCCGTTGGCCGCCAACATGGCATCGCGGTGGCGTTGCCGAATGCGCTATTTACCTTAGGAGACAGATCGATAAGGGAATGCCCAGAGATGCCGGAACTGGGCGAATACAACGACATCGATGACGGACTTGGGGACGCTTGTCGCGCCGGCACACATCACGCTGCAGCGCAACACGTTGACCCCGGGAATGGCGCGTCTATAGTGGCTCAAACCATTGTAAACTGGGGAGCCCTGCAATGAGCGCCGATCAATTCGACTGCCTCCTTCTGGAGAGCGAAGACGGCAAAACCGTCACTCATTCCATCCAGACCCTTCACAACAGCCGCCTGCCTGAGGGCGACGTGACCGTGGCCGTCAAGTATTCGACGCTCAACTACAAGGATGGGATGATCATTAACGGCCTTGGACGGCTTGTGCGCGACTATCCCCACGTGCCGGGGATTGATTTCTGCGGTGTAGTGGAAGAAAGCACTTCGCCCGATTACGAGCCCGGCGACGAGGTGATTTTGACAGGTTGGCGTGTCGGTGAGGTTCATTGGGGCGGATTTGCGCAGCGCGCTCGGGTAAAGTCGGACTGGCTAGTACCGGTTCCGGCGGGGCTGTCCCTCAAGCAGACTATGGCCATCGGCACGGCCGGGTTCACGGCCATGTTGGCGGTGATGACATTGGAAGAACACGGCCTGAGCACGGATACGGATAAAGACGTCCTGGTTACGGGCGCTGCGGGCGGCGTCGGTTCGTGCGCCGTCGCCATCCTGGCAAGTCTCGGTTATGGCGTGGCCGCGGGCACCGGTCGGGCGGAGACCCACGACTATCTTAGCGATCTCGGCGCGACCACCCTGGTCGGGCGCGATGAGTTAGCGGAAGCGCCGAAGGGGCCCCTTGCTCGGGAGACCTGGGCTGGCGTCATCGACAATGTGGGCGGCGCAATGCTCGGCAACGTGTTGCCCTCAGTGGCCTATTGGGGAACCGTGGCTTCCGTGGGCAACGCGGGCGGGATCGAGTTTTCCTCCAATGTGCTACCGTTCCTGCTGCGCGGCATCAACCTCTGCGGCATCGATTCGAACACCTGTCAGAAGGATCGCCGGTTGAAGGCCTGGGGCCGTTTGGCGATGGATCTGCCGATGGACAAGCTCGACGCCATGACCAATGAGACACCTCTTGCCGATCTTCCGGACCTGGCCGGCAAGATTCTCCAGGGTCAGGTCCGCGGGCGTACGGTGATTGACGTCAACGGCTGACTAGAAACCGTTTAATCAACTGATTTTCAACGTGAATATCTAAATGTGGGTCAGATTGCCGTTTCTGGCATTGAATCTGCAAATCCTTCCATATCGGCCCCCCCGCGCCCCATGTGGAAACGGATGGAGATTGGATGATGAAACAGATTGTCGGTTTGATATCGGTGGCCCTGGTGCTGTCCGCCTGTACGCAGAAATCCGCCTATGAGGCGGCAGTCGAGGACATGGAACCCGTCTATTACTACAAGTCCCTGGCCGGCGTTCAGTGTTACCAGGAGCCTAGCTTCCGCGACGAGCGGCGGATGGTGAACTACTTCGGCCCGCCCCCGAGACGCTTCGGTCCTCCGAAACTAGTGCCGTGAGGGAACTTGGTCCATCGTCCCTGGTTCGACGGAGCGACGGCCATTTCCAAAGCGGAATGGGACGTAAAGCACAGCTGGCCGGCGTCGTAATCCTTAGATGGCCAGGCTTTCCTCCAGCGCATCAAGAGCGCCCCAGCCAGCATCTATAGCAAAAGCGCCATAAACTACCCATGGGTACGCTTGACACCAGCCAAGCAACGGCTTAAGAGGCCGTTCTCGCTATTATCGGGGCCCACGCCCTGGGGCGGAGTAGCTCAGCTGGTTAGAGCAGCGGAATCATAATCCGCGTGTCGG
>CAZNWX010000228.1:0-319 GCA_964576415.1 uncultured Magnetovibrio sp.
GGTTTCGGTATTGATTGCTTCGGCGACGGCGGCTGCAAGTTCCAGCCCGTATTTGTGGGCGACGTAGCGCAGGCCATGTTCGACAGCGTATCGAGGCCCGAAACGTGCGGCGAAACCTATGAGTTGGGCGGCCCCCGGGTCTATTCCTTCAAGGAACTGATGGAATTGATCCTGAAGGTGACCGAGCGCAAGAAGCTCTTGATGCCGGTGCCGCTGGCGGTGGCGTCCTTCGAAGCCTTATTCCTGCAATTCCTGCCGAAACCCTTGTTGACCCCGGATCAGGTGGCCTTAATGGAGCGCGATAATGTGGTCACGGACG
>CAZNWX010000228.1:329-4397 GCA_964576415.1 uncultured Magnetovibrio sp.
GCGCTCGACATTCAGCCCACGCCGGCGGAGGCTATCCTGCCCACATACCTTCATCGGTTCCGGTCACCGGCGCGGCGCAACGCCCACGCCTGATTCCCGTTTGACCTTCGGCGGCCTAATACCGTTGGGGAACCCCTTCGGCGACGCCTTTCGTTTCGCCTTGAGCGGCGCCGACGATCAGTTCGCCGAACTCGCGCAGAAATACGGAACCGCTTACCGTGCGTTGGATCAGGACGCTGCGTCGGTCGTTCTCGTCGGTATTGCGCCGAACCAATTGCAGTTCTACCAGGCGATTGACGGCCCTTGTGATCGCCGGTTTTGAAACATTCATGAGCGTTGCCAGGCCTCGCACCGTATGCGGCCGCGGGGTCAGGTAAACCGTCAGCAACAGGGTCATCTGCCGCGCGGATAGGTCCGGGGCGTCGGCGCGCACACTGGCGACAATGGCGCGCCGCCAGATATTCAGCGCTTGTAACTCGTTAAGATCAATACCACTCATGGAACAGCAGTCTGTCCCTTGCCAACGGTATACAGCTTCGTTTCGATGACGAAATTTCTAAGTGATCGCGCGGCGGGTCGCAACAAGTTTCCTGATCAGGTCCCGTAACGGACCTGAAGGTAGCGAACTAGGGCGCGCATCCCCATGGCTTCGCCGCCCTCCGGGCGGCCGGGTTTGGCGCTCAGGTTCCAGGCCATGAGGTCGATGTGGGCCCAGGGGATGTCGTTATCCATAAATCGTTGCAGGAATAGCGCCGCCGTGATGGAACCGCCATAGCCGCCCTCGGGGGCGTTATTGATATCGGCGACCTTGCCGTCGATCATGTTGTCGTAACCGGCCCACAGCGGCATACGCCAGAGTGGGTCAGTGACGTCCTTGCCGGCGGCTAACAGATCGTTTGCCAGATCATCATTATTGCAGAACAGAGCCGGCAATTCCGTGCCCAGAGCGACCCGCGCCGAGCCCGTGAGGGTGGCGAAATCGATGATCATCTCCGGCTTCTCCGCCACGGCTTCCGCCAGGGCATCGGACAGAATGACGCGACCCTCCGCGTCCGTGTTGCCGATTTCGATGGTCAGGCCCTTGCGGGTCGGCACCACGTCGCCTGGGCGCATGGCGTTGCCGGCGATGGAGTTCTCCACGGCCGGCACCAGGACGCGGAGACGGATATTGAGACCCGATGCCATGAGTGCATCCGCGGCGCCTAGGACGTGCGCCGCTCCGCCCATGTCCTTCTTCATCAACTTCATGCCAACCGCCGACTTGATGTCCAGGCCGCCCGTGTCAAAGCACACGCCCTTACCCACCAAGGTCACCTTTGGCGCATCCGCTGATCCCCACGTCAGATCGATCAGACGCGGCGCGCGGTCGTGGGCCCGGCCAACGGCATGGATGGCCGGGAAGTTGTTGGTCAGGAGTTCGTCTCCGATCGTGAGCGCGATGGCAGCACCATGTTTGATGGCTAGGTCTTGGGCAGCCTGGGCAAGGCCGTCCGGGCCCATGTCCACGGCCGGCGTGTTGATTAGGTCCCGCACCAGGCCTGTGGCTTCGGCCAGGTAAGACGCCTCGTCGCGCCGACAGGTGGCCGGCCAGACTAATCGCGGCACTTCGTCGTCGGATCTATCCTGTTTGTATCGATTGAACCGGTATCCGGCGAGCGCCCAAGCCAGAGCCAAGAGCGTCGCCGCGTCGGCATCCAGATCATCCGCCACCGCATAGGCGCCGCCGGGCAGTTTTCCGGGGAGCGCTGCGAAATCCCAGAGCGTTGGTGTGTCGGGAACCACGAAAACGACCCCCGCCAGCGACCCGTCGTCACCGGGCATTAAGCCGACGGCGCTGGCCTTTCCCTTGAACCCCGATTGTTCAAGCCAGGCGCGAACGGTGTCCGACTGTTTGGTTTGCCAGGTTTTTGAGATTTCTGCAGAGATCAGGGTGACGGGCACGGCGGTCGGAGCCGCCTCGATAAGGTGTTCAAGCATAACTCCTAATTACCGGTTCGACGACGGCGAATCAATCCCGAGGCTTGCCCAGGCGTGGACGATGACATCCGACGGATCGTCGAGATCCGGGAACAATGCCAGGTCCAGGCCGCAGATGGACCATTCCTGTGTGGCACCTAAGGTATCGCGGATGCTGTCTGCAAGTCGGGTGTCATGCGCGAACGGATGACTGCCGCTGAGGCGGAGCCCTGGGTTATTGAAGAGCCGAAGATATAGGCGCTATTCCAGCCATTCGGCTTCGCCAAGCACGAGACGGTCGCCGGGGAGCGCGCCTTTGGCCGTGTTGGCGTTGGTCTCGTTCTCCTGGGCCATCTTCTCCTGAGACTTTACCAACAGGTCCTCTTGGCGTTCCAGCGGCACCACGGCGACGCCGTCGTCATCCCCGATAACGATGTCACCGGACTTCACCGGACAACCGGCACAAGAGATGATCCCGTCGATGATGCCGCCATGGCCCTTGTGAGGGCCCGCCGGCACGGCGCCGGCGGCGAAGGTGGGGAAACCCAATTCGCGGATTTCGGCAACGTCACGAACGGCCCCGTCTACGATGATGCCGCCGACCTCCCGCTGCATAGCGGCGCGGGTCATGATGCCGCCCCAGACGGCTGTCCCCAAGAATCCACCGGCGTTGATGACCATGATCTGACCCGGTTCCATCAGCCCGATCAGCATATGCGGCGCGCCGTTGTCGCCGACCATGACGTCGACCGTGCGGGCCTGGCCGCAGACGCTCATGCCATCCTGAATGGGTTTGATGCGGCCGTCCATGACCTGGGTGCGATTCATCGTGTCGGAAACAATAGCTGGCGGCACATTGCGCCACGGGGCTAGTTGGTCTTCCGTCAACTTTGTGTAGTTGGGACGATAACGTTGGATTGGCATGATGCCCCCTTGGTGTCTGCCGTTTCCCTATTGAGCCAGACCCTATATGATGCTTATCCGTCGGCCAAGCCAATGGGCCTACAAAAGGTAGGGCAAGGATGATTTTTGGTCTCTTCGGCGACAAGACAGAACGCGAGTCGAAACAGCTCAATCGCGACGCGCCAAGTATCATTGCTGAGGCGGAAAAGCTCTATGCGCCTGCGCGCTTGCGAGCTATGGCGGAGACTATCACCAAATACATTGATCGCGCCTACACGCGCTACGGGACGGAACCCATCGATCTGAAGCGGGCACACTATGACTTCCGAAGCATCCATAAGGAGACGCGGCGCAAAAACGACCAAGTGGGACTGAGCGCTATGACCCTGGTCATAATCTATATCCGTGCGGAGATCGCCGGGCCTATGGCAGACCCGGCGCGAGCCGCTATTAAAGCATTCACGGCCACGTGGCTGCAAGTCGGTGGGGCTCAGGACGGAGCATCAGACGGTGGCGCGTAGAGTGTCCTAGATACCATGTGACACCAGCTACGTCCGCATCTTCAGTCGGTTGCGGGCAAGACTTGCGGTGCCGCATATACAGTGGCATTGAGATACTCTTTCTCATCAGGGCAGGGACCCGAGATTGTGAGGAATACCTTGGACGGGCAAGCCGCAATTACCGCGATTAAAGAGGTCGTTGGCGAGAACGGTTGGCTGGCCGATGCCACCGACGTGGAGCCCTATGTTAATGACTGGCTGAAAATCTTGGAAGGGACATGCCAGATGGTGGTCCGTCCGGGCACCACCGAACAGGTAGCTCAAGTAATCTACATCTGTCACAACGCTGGAATCTCTATCACGCCCCAAGGCGGCAACACGGGCATGGTTGGTGGTGCGGTTCCAGACGGCGGCATCGTCCTGAGCACTGAGCGCCTTAATAATGTCCGCGAATTGGATGCTGATAACGCCACACTAACTGTGGAAGCGGGCTGTCTGTTAGCGGACGTTCAGGCGACGGCATCCGCTGCCGGGTTCCTGTTTCCGCTGACCCTAGCATCCGAGGGGAGCTGCCGCATCGGCGGCAACATCGCCACCAACGCTGGCGGCAACAACACGGTCCGATACGGCAACACCCGTGAGCAGGTCCTAGGCCTGGAGGTAGTGCTGCCGGACGGGCGCGTGTGGGACGGCCTGCGTGGGCTCCGTA
>CAZNWX010000229.1:0-4378 GCA_964576415.1 uncultured Magnetovibrio sp.
GGATTTCTGGCTTACGGCGTTGAATTTCGGGCTGAAACGACGTTGCCGTTGGCGGCTTGGCCGGCGCGTGCGAGCCTTTCCGAGAAAAAGGTTTCAGGGGTGGCGCTGAGGCCATGTCCTCGGCCTTGATTTCGTCGTCGTCGGCAGATTTGGTGCCGTCAGCGTTCGTGGTGTCTTTTTTCTTTCCAAACATGGTCTCTCCTTCTGGGCGTCGGGCTCGCTTGTGGTAGGTTAGGTGGTGACGAGGGTGCCGCCATCGCGGGCGCGCCAATTTTCGAACAGGTGGACTATCGTTGCTGTCGCGACGATCGGGGTCAGCAGGTTGACGATGGGAACGGTCATGAGGAAGGCAAAGATAGCGCCAATTATCAGCAAGGAGGCCTGAAACCGTTTTCTCACCGCCCGCACCGCGCTGGCGTCCATGCGGCGAATGGACACCAGCTCAAAGAACTCCCGGCTGATCAGGTAGCCGTTCACCAGATAATAGAGGATCAGGTATAGTGGACCGGTGAAAATGAAAAACAACAAAGCAAGGTTGAGCGCTACCAGGATCATCAGGAATTTGCCCGCAGCCAAAAGAGACTCCATGAACGGCGGCTCTTCGACCGGCGGCAGTGCCGGATAATGTCGCGCCTCTACGGCGCCAGTGACGCGCCCCAGAAACAGGCCGACCACGGCGCTGATTGCCGCGGGGAAGAGTAGCCATGCCAAAATCACTCCCGCCAAGCGGCCAAGAATGTCGGACACGGTCTCCATCCAGCCGGTCTGGAAGATGGACGTGTGGAGAAGCGCCGCTTCTATGCAGGCGAACAGGGCCAGGAAGGTTAGGGCGGTAATTCCGATGCTCAACCAAACGACTTGTCGTGTTGCCGGGTCACTGAGCTGTCGTATTCCCTTCGTCAGAGCAGAAAACATTTTTTCCTATTTGGTTAGTTTGTCATCTTAATCTTATGCCTTGAAACGATCGCGAACACGAACGTAATCAGCGATTCTGCTTAGCTCAAATTTCAAAAAAACACCATAAGAATAGAAATCGGAACAAGAATTTATTCCATTTTGGGCGTGATTTGTAATAGTGCCTCATCGTCGTACGCCTTGCCCCGGTAAACCGCCGTTTGGGTCGCCACAGGCATGTGTTGCCCTGGCGGTGCTCGCCAGTATACTTCGCGCGCTCCAACCGCCTCAACCTTCGTGAAAAGGGGACTTTCGTGACCGACACGAAATTCGATGTGCTCGCCATCGGCAACGCTATTGTCGACGTTTTGGTACATACCGACGATAGGTTCCTGAACACCCATGACCTGATCAAGGGTACCATGGGTCTCGTTGATTTGGATACATCACAAAGCTTGTATGACAAGGTTTGCCCGGCCTTAGAGTGCTCCGGCGGTTCCGCAGCCAACACTATCGCTGGCGTCGCCTCACTGGGTGGACGCGGCGCCTTCATCGGTAAAGTCCACGACGACCAACTGGGGCGCGTGTTTACTAAGGACATGCGTGCCACCGGCGTGCATTTTGAGACCGCGCCAACGACGGACGGCGCCAAAACGGCCTCCAGTCTTGTCCTGGTGACGCCGGACGCGGAGCGGACCATGCAGACCTATCTTGGCGCCTGCGTTGAGCTGAGCTCCGATGACATCGGCACCGAGGACATTCCCGCGGCCCAGGTTACTTACCTTGAGGGTTATCTCTGGGATCCGCCGGCGGCGAAACAAGCCTTCATCAAGGCCGCCAAACTCGCCCGTGGCGCGGGTAGGGAAGTCTCTCTCAGCCTGTCTGATCCGTTCTGCGTCGTTCGCCACCGCGCGGACTTTGCCGAACTGATTGACGGTCACGTGGATATCCTGTTCGCGAACGAAGAAGAAATCATGTCTCTATATCAGGTGGAGACCTTCGACGAGGCTATTGCCGCCGTGACCGGACAATGCAATATCGCGGCGTTGACCCGAAGCGCCGAGGGCTGCGTCATCGTTAGCGGCGACCAGGTGTTGACCCTGGCCGCGGAAGCGGTTGATGAGGTAGTCGACACTACCGGCGCCGGTGACGCCTTTGCCGCGGGGTTCCTTGCCGGGTATACACAGGGCCGCGATCTCGCGACATCGGCCCGCATGGCCAACATCGCAGCCGGTGAAGCGATCTCGCACCTGGGCGCGCGCCCCGTGGCCTGCCTGGCGGATTTGGTCGCCGAACGTATGGGCGAAAACTAACGGGAAAATCCATGAGCAATCTTCGCAACATCGCAATCATCGCCCACGTGGATCACGGCAAGACGACCCTGGTCGATGTCCTGTTGCGTCAATCAGGAATCTTTCGCGCCAACCAAAAGGTGGAAGAGCGCGCCATGGACTCTAATGATCTGGAACGCGAGCGGGGCATTACGATCTTGGCCAAATGCACGTCGGTCGAATGGGGCGACACGCGGATTAACATCGTAGACACGCCCGGACATGCGGACTTTGGCGGCGAGGTGGAGCGTATTCTCTCTATGGTCGACGGCGTCCTGTTACTGGTCGACGCCTCAGAAGGCCCCATGCCACAAACGAAGTTCTTCACGGCCAAGGCTCTCGGTTTGGGGCTCCGGCCCATCGTCGTAGTCAACAAGGTCGACAAGCTCGACGCGCGTCCCTACGAGGTTCAGGACGAAGTGTGTGAGCTGTTCACGGCCCTGGATGCCAACGACGAGCAACTGGACTTCCCGACCATCTTCGCCTCCGCCAAGGATGGCTGGGCTGCAGACGACCCGGATGGCGAGAACAAGGATATGTACGCCCTGTTCGACCAAATCGTCGCCCATGTGCCCGCGCCACAAGCCGACCCCGACAGCCCGTTCCAGATGTTGGTGACCACCATGGAGGCCGACCCCTTCCTGGGCCGCATCCTCACGGGACGCATCCAGTCGGGCGCGGTCAAGCCGAACGCATTGATCCACGCTATCGGCCGCGACGGCAATTTCATCCAGGCCAGCCGCGTGACTAAGGTATTGGCGTTCCGCGGACTGAAGCGTGAGCCGGTGGACTGCGCCGAAGCCGGCGACATCGTCGCCATCGCCGGCTTCGGCGAGGCGACTGTAGCCGATACGCTGGCCGCCACTGAGGTTGCCAAGCCCCTGCCCTCGCAACCCATTGATCCTCCGACCTTGGCGATGATCTTTTCCATCAACGATTCGCCCCTGGCGGGACGCGACGGGGACAAGGTGACGTCGCGGATGATCCGCGACCGCCTGATGCGGGAAGCCGAGGGCAATGTTGCCATTCGTATTACCGAGGCCCAGAGCCGAGACGCCTTCGAGGTCGCGGGGCGCGGCGAGCTGCAGTTGGGCGTGTTGATCGAAACCATGCGCCGGGAAGGATTCGAATTGGCCGTCTCGCGGCCCCGCGTGCTTTATCGTGAGAGCCACAATACGGGCGAGCGCCAGGAACCCTTTGAGGAAGTGGTCGTCGACGTGGATGACGAATTCTCGGGCGTCGTTGTCGAATCGATGAGCCTCCGCAAGGCGCGGATGAGCGACATGCGCCCGTCTGGCGGCGGGAAGACGCGGGTGACCTTCATCGCGCCGTCGCGCGGCCTGATCGGCTATCACGGTGATTTTCTGACCGAGACGCGCGGCACTGGAATCATGAGTCGCCTATTTCACGCGTATGATGGCTATGCGGGCCAGATCCCTGGGCGGCGAACGGGTGTGTTGATATCAAACTCGGCGGGGAAGTCGGTGGCCTACGCGCTTCAGAATTTGGAGGAGCGCGGACCCCTGATGATTGGTCCTGGCGTCGAGGTCTACGGTGGTATGGTCATCGGCGAGCACACGCGCGGCAACGACCTGGACGTCAATCCGCTGAAGGCCAAGCAGCTCACTAACATCCGGGCTGCCGGCAAGGACGATGCCGTTGTTCTCACCCCGCAGAAGCGATTATCGTTGGAACAGGCCATTGCCTACATCACCGATGACGAATTGGTGGAGGTGACGCCAAACCATATCCGGCTGCGCAAGCGGTTCCTGGACCCACACGAGCGCAAGCGCCGGAGCCGCAAGGCCGAAGCCGAGTTGGCCGCCACTGGCTGAACAGGAAGTAAACCAATTCGCCACAGGCGATGGCGCGGGTCATCGGCTTCACCATCCCCGGGGACGTGGCCGAACAGCTCTAGGTTGACATCGAAGCCGTCGACCGAGGCCGTGATCACCAATTGATCTCCCACAGCCCGCCGTCCGCATACCCGCCATGTACACTTGGGGCGGCGCGGGCTAGGTTCGCTTCATGAATGCGCTCTCCCGTCGTGTGGTCATCATCGCTTCCGCCTTTTGGCGCCATCAGCCGCAGGGCAAGCCCCGGCGCTGGTGGCTTTTTCGGCTTTTTGACGGTTTGGCGCGGTACTGGCCGGT
>CAZNWX010000230.1:0-3101 GCA_964576415.1 uncultured Magnetovibrio sp.
GTACCAATCCTTCAAGGCTGCCAAAGTCTCGGTGGTGAAGGTTGTATCCAGTTCTGCCTCGATGTCTGTCACCTGAATGGGATGATGGGCGGCAACGAGCTGGGCGCTACGAAAGCGTCTCGCGAGGGGTGTCATGCCATCTTCCGACTTGAGCGGATTTTGCGGCGTCACCAGCCACCATATCTCGTCCAGTTCTAGGAGATCAATGGCGAGCAGGCTGACGTCAAGATGACCCTCGTGGGCCGGATTGAAAGAGCCCCCCAGGAGGCCGATGCGCCGCCCCTCGCTCACGCCGGCGGGCACGTGCCAGGCGTCGCCCTTGGGCGAATGCAGCGAACGTTTGCCGGGCGTGAGGGTTTTCAAGGGTCGCGGGCTATGGACGGCACTGTCCGCTGCCACGGACTACGTATTTCATTGATGTCAGCTGCTCTAGCCCGACCGGACCGCGGGCGTGCAGTTTCCCCGTAGAGATACCGATCTCCGCGCCCATGCCAAATTCGCCACCGTCGGCGAATTGGGTCGACGTGTTGACCATGACAATGGCGCTGTCCACATCGTTGAGAAAAGCCTCTGCCGTGTCTGCGTTCTCCGTGATGATCGCCTCCGTGTGGTTAGAGCTGTATTCGGCGATGTGGTCGACGGCCGCGGTCAGGCCGTCCACGGTGCGCACCGAAATGATGGAATCCAGGTATTCTGTGTTCCAGTCCTCGTCCGAGGCTGGTACGACCCGCTTATCGGTGTCCTGCGCGTCGGCATCGCCACGGACCTCGCAACCGGCGTCCGCCAACTTGTCGACGATACGGGTCAGAAGGGAAAGTGCGCCGCGGTCGATCAGTAGGGTTTCCGTCGCTCCGCAAATGCCGGTACGCCGCATCTTGGCGTTGAGGACGATGCTTTGCGCCATCTCGGGGTCGGCATCCGCCGTCACGTAGGTATGGCAGATCCCTTCAAGGTGTTTGAACAGGGGCACGCGGCTCTCCGTCGAGACCCGTTCTATGAGCGATTTACCGCCGCGTGGCACGATCACGTCGATATGGTTGACCATAGTCAGCATCTCACCTACGGCCGCGCGGTCGCGGGTCGGCACTCGTTGAACGGCCGCGGCAGGCAGGCCGGCGTCCTGCAGGCCTTCGGCTAGGCATTTTAGGATGGCGCCCGACGAATGGAAGCTCTCTGATCCGCCGCGCAGGATCGCCGCGTTACCCGCTTTCAGGCATAGTGCGCCCGCGTCCGCCGTGACGTTGGGTCGGCTCTCGTAGATGACACCGATGACGCCCAAGGGCGTGCGCCGGCGTTCGATCTGCAGGCCGTTTGGCCGGTCCCAGGCATCCGTTACCTCGCCCACGGGATCGGGCAGGGCGACGATATCGTCCAAGCCTTTCGCCATGGCCTCGATGCGCCCCTCATCCAGGGTCAACCGGTCGAGCATGGCCTTGGTCAGGCCTTTATCCTCACCGAAGGCGATGTCCTTGGCGTTCTCCGACATGATCCGGTTCTGGTTACGACGTAGCGCTCCGGCGGCGCCCGACAAGGCGGCATTCTTAGCTTCCGTCGATGCCGTGGTCAGTTGGCGCGCTGCGTCCTTTGCAGCCTCGCCGATGCCGTGCATGAGCTCAGGAATGTTGGTGATTTCGGTCATGTCGGTTGCCTCAGCTCAGGACCAGATCGTCGCGGTGCACCATCTCATCGCGTCCACGGTAGCCGAGGATGCCTTCAATTTCACTAGTTTTGTTGCCCATGATCCGGCGCGCGTCGTTGGCCGAATAGGCGGTGATACCGCGGGCGATTTCACGCCCGTCCTGGGCGGTCACGACGACGGCGTCGCCGCGTTCAAATCGCCCTTGAATTTCGGTGACCCCGGCGGGCAAGAGGCTTTTGCCGTCGTTGAGCGCTCCCAGAGCGCCGTCGTCTACGACGATCGTGCCGGCCGGTTTCAAGGCGCTAGCGATCCAACGCTTCCGGGCAGTTTTCGGGTTTGCGTCCGGCAGAAACCAGGTGCAAAGGGCACCTTCTTCCATGCGTTTTAGGGGGTTGAGTTCGGTGCCGTCGGCGATAGCCATGCGGGTGCCGGCGGCCATGGCGATACGGGCGGCCTCCAGCTTTGTCAACATGCCCCCAGAGCCGTCGTAGCTCATTGATGTCCCCGCCATGCCTTCTACGGCGGCGCTGATTTCGCCTTGGACTTCGGCAATGTGATTAGCGTCGTCGTTCTCCGTTGGGTCCTTGTCATAGAGGCCGTCGACGTGGGATAGCAGGACTAAGGCGTCGGCGCTGACCATGACTGCGACGCGGCTGGCGAGGCGGTCGTTGTCGCCGAAACGGATCTCGTCGGTGGCGACCGTGTCGTTCTCGTTGATCAGGGGTACGGCGCCCAGCTTCAACAACGTCTCCAAGGTGTTTCTCGCGTTGATGTAGCGCCGCCGATTTTCGCTATCGTCCAGGGTGACAAGTACCTGCGCTAGGGTCAGGTCGTATTCCGCCAAAACCTCTTGGTAAGTATGCGTCAGACGGACCATGCCCGTGGCCGCCGCCGCCTGGCTTTCCTCAAGACGAAGCTGTCCCGTGCCGAGGCCCAGATGCCGCCGGCCGACTGCGATGGCGCCGGATGAGACAATCACCACCTCCTGGCCGCGGGCGCGAAACTGCGCCACGTCGTCGGCCAGGGCTGCCAACCACCTTCGGTTCACGGCGCCCGTCTCCTGGTCGACCAGGAGCGCCGATCCGATCTTGATGATTACCCGGCGGGCCGTTGTCAGGTGCGTGCCGCCGCTCATAAGGGGTGCACCTCCCAGGGCTCGTCCTCGGCTTTGGCTTCCATCACCATTCCGATGACATAGAACAGGCGCCAGATCACATCGTCGACGCCTGCGCCCGCCACGGCGGAGAGGCGCATGACATCGCGTCCGGTGGCTGCATTCAGTTCATTGGCCAGCCATTCGGCCTCTTCGTCGTCGATGGCGTCACACTTGTTGAGCGCGATGATCTCCAGCTTGTCGGACAAGCCGCCGCCGTAGGCCTCGATCTCCTTGCGAATCGTTTCGTAGCTGTGCACCGGGTCGTCGCCGGTCGCGTCGATCAGATGCAACAATACCCGGCAGCGT
>CAZNWX010000230.1:3126-4360 GCA_964576415.1 uncultured Magnetovibrio sp.
AAGCGAGTGCCCAATCCGGCGCCTTCGCTGGCGCCTTCGATGATGCCCGGGATGTCGGCCAGGACGAACTCGTCGTTGCCGCGACGGACTACGCCCAGATTTGGATGAAGCGTCGTGAAAGGGTAGTCGCCGATCTTCGGATGTGCCCGGGTCACGGCGGACAGGAATGTCGACTTGCCCGCATTGGGCAGGCCGACAAGGCCTGCGTCCGCGATCAGTTTCAAGCGGAGCCAGACCCAAAGTTCCTCTCCTGGCCAGCCGGGATCATAGCGGCGCGGTGCTTGGTTGGTGGATGACTTGAACCGGGCGTTGCCGCGACCGCCGTCGCCGCCGCGCAGGAAAACCTTGGTTTCGCTCGCCGCCGTCATGTCGGCCAGAACCTCTTCCTTGTCTTCGGACAGGATCTGGGTGCCGACCGGAACCTTGATGGTGATGGTCTTGCCCTTGGGGCCGGACCGGTTGCGTCCCATGCCATGGGTTCCGCGGCCGGCCTTGAAGTGCTGCTTGTAGCGGAAATCGATGAGGGTGTTGAGATTGTCCACGCAGACGAATTCGATGTCGCCGCCGCGACCGCCGTCGCCGCCGTCGGGGCCGCCGAACTCGATGAACTTCTCACGGCGGAAACTGACGCAGCCGTCACCGCCGTCGCCGCTCTTGAGATAGATCTTGGCTTCGTCCAGGAACTTCATCGTATTCGTCTTTAACTTTGGCCTTGCACTTTGCTCACGAAAAAAGGGGAATGGCTGCCATTCCCCTTCATCCTTCTGGTGAATGGCAGCGCGACCTTTTAGGCCGTCGGCTCCACACCCACGTACATGCGACCACCGGCCTTGCGCTGGAACGTTACTTTGCCCTCGGACGTCGCAAAAATCGTGTGATCTTTGCCGATGCCGACGTTCAAACCGGGATGGTACTTGGTGCCGCGCTGGCGGATGATGATGTTGCCGGGAGTCACGGCCTCACCACCATACTTTTTGACGCCGAGCCGGCGTCCGGCGGTATCGCGTCCATTGCGGGATGACCCGCCTGATTTCTTATGAGCCATCGTACGTTACTCCTTATCGGCGTCCTTAGCCGCATCTTTCTTGGCCGGCGCCTTCTTCGCGGCGGGTTTCTTCGCGGCTGTCTTGCCGGCGGCGGTTTCCTTCTTGGCGGCCGGCTTCTTGGCCGGTGCCTTCTTCGCGGGTTTTGCGTCGCCCGCATCGTCGGCTTTACTGGCGGCCGTCTTCTTGGC
>CAZNWX010000231.1:0-4358 GCA_964576415.1 uncultured Magnetovibrio sp.
GACATGGTGGCCCTGCCGGAGAGGCTGGATGGTCTGGTCGATGACCTGGCCCAGCAGAACCACGGCGTCATCATGACCATGGGGAAAGGCGGCGTCGGCAAGACGTCGGTGGCCGCCTACGTGGCCGTAGCGCTAGCAAAGCGGGGCCATAAGGTTCACCTGTCGACGACCGATCCCGCCGCTCACGTGGCCCCAACGGTGACTGACATTCCCGACAATCTAGTAATTGGCCGCATCGATCCCGAGATCGAGGTTGAGAAATACCGTGAAGAGGTCATGTCCACCACCGGCGCGAACCTCGATGAGACCGGACTAGCGCTTTTGCAAGAGGATCTGAGCTCGCCGTGCACGGAAGAGATCGCCGTGTTCCGAGCCTTCGCCCGCACGGTGCACGAAGCCACGGACAGCATCGTCGTCATGGACACCGCGCCGACGGGCCATACCATCCTGCTTCTAGATGCGGCGGAAAGCTATCACCGTGAAGTCGGTCGCCTGACGGACGGCGTGCCGGAGGCCGTGGCGAACCTGTTGCCCCGCCTGCGTGATCCGGACTTCACCCGGGTGCTGATCTGCACCGTGCCGGAGGCGACACCCGTTCATGAAGCCGCCGATTTACAACGTGACCTACAGCGCGCGGGCATGGATCCGGCAGCCTGGGTGATCAATATGTCGCTCGCGCCGTTGAACGTGACCGACCCCATTCTGGTTGCACGCAAGGGCCAGGAAGCCCGCTACATCGCGGAAGTGATTAACGATCACGCGAAGCGCGCGGCCCTGGTGCCATGGCGGGAAGATTCGGTTTGGGGCATGGCCGACGTCTCGGCCAGCGACGCGGCCTGAATTTCCAGAACTTTGACAACGGATCTTGACGGCGGAAGGCTGCTCTCTATTTTATAAGCCTGCTTATAATAATCTGGCATGTAATAGCCTAAGCAAATAATTTCCCGTGTTCCCGAGGATGGCGAATGAGTGACAGCCAATATTTTCTGGATCGCAGCCTAGGGTTTCTGCTGGGAGACTCCTCACGGTTGCTGCGCAAGCGGTTTGACCGGTTAGCCCGTTCCTTCGGCTTGACCAGGGCGCAATGGCGGGTTATCGCCGTGCTCCGACGCAACGAAGGGATCAACCAGACGGCCATGGCCGATCTCATGGATATTGAACCCATCACGCTCGGCCGTCACATTGATCGACTGGAGGAGGCGGGCTCGGTTGAGCGCCGCCCCGACCCAGATGACCGACGTGTCTGGCGCATTTTCCTCACCGACAATGTACAACCGGCATTGGTGGAAATGGAGAAGATCGCCATCGAGGTGCGCAACGACGCCATGGTCGACTTTTCTCCCAACGAGCGCGAACGGTTCATCGATAATCTGATCCGCGTGAAATCGAATTTGGCCGACGCAATTCGCCGCGACGCTGGGGAAGCCGCCAATGTGCCTGAGAAGGCGCGCGCGGCAGGAGGACGCCGCGATGGCTGAAGAAGCGCCAGTCCTAGACGAGAACAAACAAGTCATTGCCTTTAGCGTGAAACGTCGCCTTCGTCGCGTGGTCACGGTAACTCTTTTCTCCCTGGTGGGGCCCGTGGCCATCGGCGTCGGGGCGCTTTATGTGTACGCCACAGGTGGACGCAACGTATCCACGGAAAACGCCTACGTGAAAGCGGATAAGATCGCCATCAGTGCCGATATCTCCGGCCGGGTGGTACGGGTCAATGCTGCGGCGAACCAGACTGTGCGCGCCGGTGACGTGTTGTTCCGCTTAGATGAAGAACCCTTCCGGATCGCCAAGCATCGCGCAGAGGCCAAGTTGGAGGCGGCACGCCAAACCATTGCCGCCTTGAAGGCCGAGTACCGTCAGAAAATCGCCGAACACAAACTGGCGAAGGGTGACATCGGTTACTACCAGCGCGGCGTGGACCGGCAGCGCAAGCTGCACGGAAAGGGTTTTGCGTCGCAGAGCAAGCTGGACGACGCGGAACAGAACCTGCGCGCCGCCCGTGACCGGCTGGCAACCATTGCCCAGGACATCGCCCGGGTGCGGGCGCGCCTTGGTGGACGGGTCAACATCACCGCCGACGATCACCCAACCGTGCAGGAGGCCGTGGCCGTTTTGGATGAGGCGAACCTGAACCTGAAGCGCACCGCCGTCGTCGCGCCGAGCCGCGGGATCATCACCAACTTCGGTCTGGAGGTTGGCGAGTATATCGAGGAGGGCAAGCCTATCTTCTCCTTGGTCGGCACTGATAATGTTTGGATCAGCGCCAACTATAAGGAAACGGAGTTGACTAACGTCCGTGTTGGTCAACCCGCTGAGCTCCGGGTAGATACCTATCCGGACCGAGTGATTGAGGCGGTGGTCGCATCCATCTCGCCAGCCACGGGGGCTGAGTTTGCGTTGTTGCCGCCACAGAACGCGTCGGGTAATTGGGTCAAGGTGGTGCAGCGCCTGCCGGTTCGCTTGGAGATCGTCGACACGCGGGAAATGCCGCGACTTCGTGCTGGCATGAGCGTCATCGTCGACATAGACACCGGCCACAAACGCCAGTTGCCGCCGTTTTTGTCTGATGCGTTTACCTGGATGAACGATCGGCTATGACCGGAGGGGCTGCCCCGGCCATCATCCTGTTCTGTTGCCTGCCGTTGATGTTTTTCATGTCAAATGGCGAGCCCCGACAGATGGCGGCCTGAGTAAAGAGAAGGAGACAAGCACCCGTGAAAATCCTCATCCTCCCCGGCGACGGCATCGGCCCCGAGATCACTGCGGCGACCCGTTTGGCACTGGAAGTCTTGGACCGCAAGTTCGCGTTGGGCTTGGAATTCGTCGAGCGCGACATCGGCATGGCCGCCATTGAAAAGGGCCTTGATCCCATGCCGGACGCAATCATGGAAGAGGTTCGCGCCACACCTTTCACCATGCTGGGTCCGGTCTCCACGATGGAGTACCCACCCGAAGCGCAGCACCTGCCCAGCCCCTCTTCTCTGATTCGCGATGATCTCGACCTGTTCGCCAATATCCGGCCCAGCCGTACCCGACCTGGCGTACCGTCCGTCGCAAAGCAAATGGATCTGGTGATCGTCCGTGAGAACACGGAAGGTTTCTATGCTGTCCGCACCATGTTCGAAGGCAAGGGTGAATTCATGCCGACGCCGGACCTGGCCATGTCCATGCGCAAGATCACGGTTCAGGGATCGCGCCGTATTGCCAAGGTGGCCTTTGACCTGGCCCGGGCGCGCCGGAAGAAAGTCACCGTCGTCCATAAGGGCAACGTGCTGCGCATCACTGACGGCTTGTTCCTCCGCGAGGTCCGTTCCGTTGCCCAGGACTATCCCGATGTGGAGACGGAAGAAATCATCGTAGATGCCATGGCGGCGCTGCTTATCCGCCGGCCCGAAAGTTTCGATGTGGTGGTGACCACCAACTTGTTTGGCGACATCCTCTCCGACGAGGCAGCTGAGTTGTCCGGTGGTCTAGGCCTTGGCGGTTCCATCAACGCGAGCAACGACCATGCCGTCGCGCAGGCCGCGCATGGCTCCGCACCAGACATCGCGGATCAAAACAAGGCCAACCCCACGGCGCTAATGATCTCGGCGCAGATGTTGTTGAAGTGGCATGCAAACCGGTCTGGCAACAACCAACTTGCTAGCGCGGCGGCTCATTTGGAAACCGCATTGGACGATGTCTTGGCGGATCCAGCGAACCACACGGTGGACATTGGAGGCAGCGCCGGAACGGATGAATTTGGCGAGGCCTTGGCGCGCGCCGTCGACCAGTAAAAATCATACCGATGTGTTTTGCCTTTCTCCCTCGGCGACGATAG
The DNA here is from genome assembly GCA_964576415.1 of uncultured Magnetovibrio sp. Classification (GTDB taxonomy): domain Bacteria; phylum Pseudomonadota; class Alphaproteobacteria; order Rhodospirillales; family Casp-alpha2; genus UBA3470. Next base: position 3,818 of record CAZNWX010000231.1, read on the forward strand.
GCTGCGTTCCCGCTTCGGCGAAAGCCTCAAGCTGTCATGACGAATAAGACCGCAAAGACACGTAAAATGCCGACCTTCAATACCCGCCAGCGCGGCTGGAACTTCCTCCAGACCCCCGGACCGACGAACATCCCGAACCGGGTGCTGAATGCGATGAATCAGCCAGCTGTGGAATTCTTGGGACCAGAATTCATGGATTTCGCGCGGAGACTGTTCGACGATCTCAAGCCCCTGTTCGGGACCACCGGCGACATCGTCATCTACGCCGCCAACGGCCACGGCAGTTGGGAAGCGGCGCTGACCAATACTTTGGATATCGGCGACAAGGTGCTGATCCCCGAAACGGGTCGTTTCGCACTAAGTTGGGGCGACTTCGCCGGTAAACTTGGTGTCGAATATGAAGTGGTGGAGAACGATTGGCGCAAGGCCGTCAATCCCGATGCCATCGAGGACAAGCTCCGGGCCGATACCGATCATGAGATCAAGGCAATCTTGCTGGTCCACACGGATACGGGAACGGGAATAACTTCCGACGTGGCTG
>CAZNWX010000232.1:0-2170 GCA_964576415.1 uncultured Magnetovibrio sp.
AACCGCTAGTTCAGCTGTGTTTGCCAAGGCCGCGTCGAGCTTGTCTCTGAGTGAGGTTACAGAAATCTGTTCGGTCATCTACTGTCTCCACTGGTAAGCATTTCGTTTTATCCGCCGTGGCTAGCTTGGGCAAGGGTGGCCCGTTATACTGTCGGGAATGAGTGCGAACTTCATCATTATCGGCGGCGGCATGGTAGGGCTTAGCGCTCACCTTCGGATTGCAGCGCCAGACTTTAGACACCCTGATTCTGGATGAAGACGATGTGGCCTTTCGCGTGGCACGCGAGAATTCCCGACTAGTTTGGCTGCAATAAAAGGGTTTCAACTGTCCGGAATATGCCGCCTCGACCCGGCGTTCCGCGGAGGTCGATTAGGTCAGCAGGAAACCGTGCTTGAAAGGGTCGTCATCGGCGATTGTGATCACGTTATCACCGTAAATCCTCGCCCAGCCTTCGATGGACGGAATAATAGCCGATTTGTCGCCAACGGTTGCTGCTGCTTCAACCCGGCCGTTGAACAGGCTGCCGATGATGCTCTCGTGAATGAAATCGTCGCCCACCTTGAGATCGCCACGGGCCGCCCAATGAGCCATGCGCGCTGACGTTCCGGTCCCGCAGGGCGAGCGGTCGATGGCCTTATCGCCATAGAACACGGCGTTCCGCGCATGGGCACCGCGCCATTGGGGTTTGCCTGTCCACATGACGTGAGACAGACCCTGAATCTCTGGGATCTCGGGGTGAACGAAAGTGTATGTCTCGTTCATCAACTGACGCACCAGCGGGCTGAGGCGTTGGATATCGCCGGGCGTCAAGTCGGCCAGATCGTAGAAATTCTCTTGACGCTCTACTATGGCATAAAAGTTGCCGCCATAAGCCACATCCATGACCAACCGACCCAGCTCCGGCACCTCCACCTCCAGGTTTTCAGCGACCAGAAAACTTGCCACGTTGGTGATACGCACGGCACTGACACGGCCGTTTTCCTCGCAGTAGGTAGCTTCGACCAGGCCGGCCGGGGTGTCCAGCCGCAGCACACCCGGCGTCTTCGGCGTCACTAGACCACGTTCCAGCGCAACCGTGACGGTGCCGATGGTACCGTGACCACACATGGGCAGGCAGCCCGACACTTCGATGAACAAAATGCCCAGGTCACAGTCATCGCTTGTCGGTTCGTAGAGGATCGAACCCGACATGACCTCGTGGCCCCTCGGCTCGTACATGAGCCCGGTCCGGATCCAGTCGTACTCAGCAAGAAAATGCCGCCGGCGCTCCAGCATGGTCGCGCCATCCAGTTCGGGCCCACCGCCGGCGACAACCCGGACAGGGTTGCCGCAGGTGTGGGCATCAATGCAAATGAACGTGCCCGTCTGAGATTTCATACTCATGATGAGAACCTTCCGATACGAAACGGGGTGAGATCAAGGCCAGCCTCTTCGCCCCGCAGCAGAGCCGCAACCAAACGGCCAGTAGTTGCGCTGCCGGTGAGGCCCAAATGCCCGTGCCCGAAGGCATATAAGATATTGCTGTGACGGCTAGCGCGGCCGATTACGGGCAGAGAATCAGGTGTCGATGGCCGATGACCCATCCACTCGTTACCGCCACTCACATTGAGATCAGGTAAGTACTGAGCCGCCAATTGGAGGAGCGCCTTGGAGCGGGCAAAGTTGGGCGGCGCCTCCAGGCCGGCGAATTCAACGGCGCCGCCAATGCGCAGGCCCGCGGACATGGGTGTAGCAACAAAGTGATCTTCTGCGAACGTGATCATTCGGTTCAGGGAGACGCCGGGATTGGGTAAAGTGGTATTGTAGCCACGCTCCGTTTCCAGGGGGCACCAATCGCCCAACTGTACCGACAGGCGGTGCGACCAGGCGCCGGCAGCGATGACCAGATGGTCGAAGGGATACCGTTTGCCGCTGGTGCCAGTAACCGCGTCACCGTCAAGCGTCGCCACATGACAGGCCTTAAATTCCACACCCCGCTCTCGGAGATGCGCCATCAACCCGACGACATAGGCTTTTGGATCAACGTAGGTTGCCCAATCATCCGTGCGCACGGCACAAGTGGCCGTCGGCCCCAGGGCAGGCTCCGCCGCCGCAAGGCCGTCGCGATCTAGAAATGTGCAGGCGAGCCCGTGCCGTTCTCGAATTTGCCAATCGGGCGACGCATCCCTT
>CAZNWX010000232.1:2180-4109 GCA_964576415.1 uncultured Magnetovibrio sp.
CGGGCGAACGATAGACCCAAAGATGGCCATCCTTGTTCAACAGATGGCCAAGGCCTGATTCCTGGTGAATGGTGCCATGATCATCAAAAGCGGTTGCCAGAAGCGATCCCATGGACGCCGCACTGGCCGCGTACTGGCGTTTGTTGGCAGCGCGGAGAAACCGGGACAGATAAGGCCAGAGCCGCCACATGTAGCCCATCCGGATGGACAGCGGCCCCAGGGGATCAAGGAGATAGCGCGGCACCTTCCAAACAATACCAGGCGCGGCAATGGGCATGACCTCGGGTTGCGCAATTGCGCCGGCATTACCGAGAGAGGCCCGGTCACCATCAGGGTCACGATCCAGGACCGTGACGTCATGGCCGGTGCGGCGTAGGAAGAATGCGCAGCTCAGGCCAACAATACCCGCGCCGACCACAAGGGCCCGAGACTGCATCTTTGGCACGGGTCGGATCAGAGGTTCGGGCGGTTGGCGAGGGCCGTTTCGACGATCTCCGTAACCATCCACCGCTCCTCACCCTCAAGGGTCAGACGCGGACCTCGGACCCATTCTGAACCTTCGCCGGTGATCTGGCTGGCCAACTTAATCATCTGGACCAACTTTACATCCACATCCAGATGCAAAAGCGGCATAAACCAGCGGTACAGCTCGACGGCTTCGTCCACCTTGCCATCGCGCGCCAGTTCGAACAGGCGCACAGATTCCCGGGGAAAGCTGTTGACCAGACCCGCAACCCAGCCAACGGCACCGAACAACACGTTTTCCAAGACCAGATCGTCAACTCCACAGAACAAGCGATAGCGGTCGCCGCAAACGTTGACCATGTCGGTCATGCGGCGACTGTCGTGGGAGGATTCCTTGACGGCGACGATGTTCTCCACGTTCGCCAACTGGACGAAGGATTCCGGCGTCAGATCCACCTTATAGGCGACACGGTTGTTGTAGATCATGATCGGCAGATCCGTTGCCGCCGCGACCCCCCGGAAATGCGTCATAGCCTCGCGTTGGTCCTGCGAATAAACCATGCACGGCAACACCATGAGCCCCGCGCAACCAGCCCGTTCCGCCCGGCGCACATGGTCAATGGCCATGTCGGTGGTGAACTCCGCGACGCCGCTCAGTACGGGCAAATCTCCCGCCGCCTCCACGGCGGCTGTGAGCACCGCCTCTTTCTCGTCATCGTAGAGCGAGGTGTTTTCCCCTAAAGTCCCCAACATCACGAAACCGGCGACACCCGCGTCCACGCATGACTGGATATGGCGTTGCGTCGCCTCCAGGTTCAGGGCGCCGTCTTCCTTAAATTCGGTCATCAACGCAGGATAAACCCCAGCCCATTCCGCACACATGATTAATTCCTCCCAACATTATTCGGGGATATTGCCTGCTTCACCCAGTCCCGCCAAGCCGGATCCCACCACCCCGGGAAATGGTCGCGATATGGCCAGATACAAAGGCATCTATGGGACACTGCAACACGGGAATGCCGTTCAAGCCAATCTCCTCGGCGGCGACCACCCCAAGCCCCAAAATAGCGTCGACCTCTGCCATGACCAGCGCGGCCGGGGCCACGTCGTTGTGGAGAAGCTCAAGCATAATGGCACTCGAGGAACTCGAGCCAATCATACCAGGCAGCGCCAGAATGGTCCCGGCAATTTCAGCGCCGAAATTCGGATGCAGGGGCTGGGTGATCAACCCGTTGGCCGGATCAACCCCACCCCAGAAACTTATTGGTTGCGAAAGCCTCAACACGCAACCTTGGGCTGCGCCATCAATCAGAACCCGGGCGCACACGTCTATCGCCATACCGCGTCCGCGCGTTCAACCCGTCCGGCAATGGCGGAGCAAACGCAGTCCTCCAGCGACCCAAACACTACATCATAACCGGTGTTGGGTGTCGCATAATGGGCGAACTTCCCGGAATTGGTCAT
>CAZNWX010000232.1:4120-4351 GCA_964576415.1 uncultured Magnetovibrio sp.
CGGCGTCACCACCACGCACGTATCAACAATAAATTCGACACCCTGGGCTTCCAACTGGGCTCTGGTGCCGTCCTCATCAATAGCATCCATGGTGTGCCGCCCGGTGCAGATGTAGACGGGGATCTGGAAGGCACGGCCACCTGCCAAGGCCGCTAGTCGGCGTGTCTCGGCCTCCGAAAAATGCGGACTTCCGAGCGCCAGACAATCCAAACGCGCAGCCCGAGTATTGCT
>CAZNWX010000233.1:0-4345 GCA_964576415.1 uncultured Magnetovibrio sp.
TGGTGGCCGCGGCGGCGGCCATTACGGTCGTTTATCCCCACATGAACGCGCTCGGCGGTGACAATTTTTGGCTAATTCATACGCCGGGCGGTGCCGTGACTGGAATCGACGCTTGCGGGGGCGCGGCGGCCTTGGTTGATATAGATTATTACCGCGTGCAAGGTCACGAAGCCATTCCGTCGCGCGGCGCCCTTGCCGCCCTGACAGTGGCGGGTGCCGTCTCCGGTTGGCAGGAAGCGCTCCGGTTCAGCCAGGATGCGTGGGAAGGGAGCATGTCCGTGGCCCGCCTTCTCGAGGATGCCGTGCACTATGCGGAAGACGGTGCGGCGGTGACCCGGACCCTGGCCTTCAATGCCCGGACGAAACAGGATGAGTTAAAGGATGCTCCCGGCTTCATCGACAACTTCTTCATCGATGGCGCTCTTCCCGAAGAAGGTCAACGTTTCCGTCAGCCACGGATCGCCGCCACATTGAAGCACTTGGCCGAACACGGATTAGATGACTTCTATCGCGGCGAACTTGCGCGCGAGATTGCCGCGGACCTTGAGCGCGCTGGTTCACCCCTGAGACGGGACGATTTGGAGCGTCATAACGCCCTTCTGGTGGCACCACTGTCCTTGCGTGTAGCTGGGCACGACGTCTTCAACATGCCACCGCCAACCCAAGGCTTGGCCTCGCTGCTTCTCCTAGGTGTCTATGAGCGCCTTGGCGTCGCCACGGCTGAGAATTTCGAGTTTGTCCACGGCCTCGTTGAAGCGACGAAGCGCGCGTTTCGCATCCGGGATCGCTACGTCACCGATCCGGCCTACATGGATAGTGACCCGGCCGCCTTTCTCGATGGTGCCAAGTTGGACGCGATGGCCGCGGACGTAGACCTGGCGCAGGCTTTGCCTTGGCCGGATCCGGCCCAGAAGGGTGATACGGTCTGGTTGGGCGCGGTCGACAAGGAAGGCCGCGCAGTCAGTTTTATTCAAAGCATTTATTGGGAGTTCGGTTCGGGTACGGTGCTCGAAAACTCGGGGATCATGTGGCAGAACCGTGGCACCAGTTTCTCCCTTGATCCGGCGCACCACAATTGCCTGAAGCCGCACCGTCGGCCATTTCATACAATTCAGCCGGCGATGGCGCGGCTGGCGGATGGTCGCGTTATGCCCTATGGGACCATGGGTGGCGAGGGACAGCCGCAGACCCAGGCCATGGTATTCACGCGTCACGTCATGCACGGCCAAGGCTTGCAAGAGGCGGTTACGGCCCCGCGGTGGCTGCTTGGACGAACTTGGGGAGCAGAGACGACGAACCTCCGTATTGAAAACCGGTTTGATCCGACCGTCATCCAGGCCCTGCGGGACGCAGGTCACGACATCGAGGAGATTGGTGCTTTTGACGAGGTCATGGGACACGCCGGTGCTCTGGTCCGCCATCCGGATGGATTGATTGAAGGTGCAGCCGATCCGCGCGGTGACGGTGCTGCCGTCGGCGCCTAAACAGGCCTAGGCATTCTCTAGCGCGATTGGCTTGCTGGCGGCGACCTCTTCTTCGGTTAGGCCCTCCAATTCGTGCGGGAACACCAGCCATTCCTCGGTCTCGTGAATGAAGTAGTCGGGAACCAGATCGACTTTACGTTTTGCAGGTTTGTAATAGACGGTAGCAATTCGAATCACGTCGGGCGTGTTGCGTCGTGAAAGCTCGTTTATGCGGTCGATGACGGCGCGGATGGAGCGCCCGGAATCGAATACGTCATCGACGATCAGGAGCGTGTCTTCGGCATTAACATTCTCAATGATGTAATGCAGGCCGTGGACACGAATTTCATCGCTTTGCTGTTCGATGCCGGTGTAGGAGGATGTCCGGATCGCGATATGATCCGAAGGATGATCGTGATAATTCAGGAGTTCCTGTACAGCGATTCCCACTGGGGTGCCGCCACGCCATATGCCGATGATATAGTCGGGATAGAAGCCGTCCTCCATTACCTTGAGGCCCAACCGAAACGAGTCGTCCAAGAGGCTTTGCGCCGTTACATAGGATTTTTTAACCATCACCGTCACCCCGTGTTCTTCATATTTCCTTGGATAATATTAGTAATTATCAAAAAATAACCAATAGTCCGCACTATCTGTTGGTATATGATGGGGAATTGGGCGGCACCGTACCCCGCCCCTTTGATTGCGTATTCTGGACGATCGGGCAAGGCCGAAGGCAGCCTGGGAGATCAATAGGAAAGAAAAGGCCGGTCCGGTCGTCGTGGGCCGAAACCCGGAACGACAAGGATAGCCATGCGCGATTATGTAACGTTTCGCCTCAATGATGCAGTGCAGGTTCTCCGCGACGTTTCGCCGACGTTGACGTTGTTGGAGTTTCTGCGTGAGCGCCGCCGCCTGACGGGGACCAAGGAAGGGTGCGCGGAAGGAGATTGTGGCGCTTGCACCGTTGCCGTCGGGGAATTGGTGGACGGTGAGGTATCTTTCCGGGCGGTGAATGCCTGCATCCAATTCGTTGGTATGCTGGAAGGGAAATCGGTCCGCACCGTCGAGGCCCTGAAAGCGCCCGACGGGCGCTTGCATCCAGTCCAGCAGGCCATGATTGATGAGCATGGGTCGCAATGTGGATTCTGTACGCCGGGGTTCGTCATGTCCATTTACGTGGCTTACATCATGGCCCACCCCATGGACGCGGATGCCAGCCCCGATTTGCTGGCGGGCAATCTTTGTCGATGCACGGGCTATGGCCCAATAGCGGCAGCGGCGGCGAAGGTGGCGGCGTGTGAAAACCCGGACTGGGATACGGCGCGCTTGCAGGCAGATCAACAATGGGTCCGCGAGGTCGCGGACGCGGAAACCGTAGATTTCTCTTATGGTGGCCGGCGCTTCATCTCGCCGGGAACCGTCGACGATTTGGCTGGCATTTATGCCGCCGAACCGGGCGCGACCCTGGTCGGCGGCGCCACTGACGTGGGGCTATGGGTAACGAAAATGCACCGCAAGTTGGAAACGGTGATCCATCTTGGCCGTGTGCGTGAACTGCAGTCGATCACGGATGATGGTGAGAAGTTGACCATCGGTGCCGGCGTGACGTACACGCAGGCATTGGACACCATCGCCGCACATTTCCCTGATTTTGCGGATATGATCCGTCGTATTGGTGCCGTTCAAGTTCGCAATGTGGGCACCATTGGCGGCAACGTGGCGAATGGATCACCCATTGGCGACACGCCGCCGGCGCTGATCGCTCTAGATGCGACGCTTGTTCTCCGGAAGGGGGATGATCGACGGCGGATTGCCATTGAGGATTTTTTTATCGACTACGGCAAACAGGATCGCGCTCACGGCGAATTACTGGAAGCGATAGAAATTCCGTTGCTTGGACCGAGTGTGGTCCTCAAGTGCTACAAAATCTCCAAACGCTTCGATCAAGATATTTCAGCGGTCTGTGGTTGCATGGCTGTGCGTGTCGAAAACGGCAAGGTGACCGAGGCGCGAATTGCGTATGGCGGCATGGCGGCAACACCAAAACGAGCCCGTGCGGTGGAAGCGGCCTTGATCGGTCAGGACTGGAACGAATCTACAATCAATGCCGCCAGGGATGCGTTTGATGATGATTTTGCGCCAATTACGGACATGCGCGCCAGTGCCGCGTACCGCCAGGAAGCGGCTGCTAATTTGCTGAAACGGTATTTCCAAGAAACGGCCGAGGATATGGCTAAAACGCGCCTTGTCGGTGCCGGTGCCGCAATTGGCGGTCCTCGCGCTGTAAGCTCTATCGTTACGACCCCAGCCGCCAAAAAAGGCATCGCAGGTGATGTCGAGGCCCCCCAACGCCATGACAGCGGGCACAAGCACGTCGCAGGCGAGGCCGTGTTCGTTGATGATATTCCGACCCCCGAGGGCGCCTTGGCCGTCCACGTCGCCATGAGCGAGAAAGCGCATGCCAAGATTGTGGATATGGAGCTGACACGGGTACGCGCGGCCCCTGGCGTAGTATGCGTTGTTGCAGCCGCCGACATCCCAGGTAAGAACGATATCAGCCCGGCCATGGGTGATGACCCTCTGTTTGCGGAAGAGTTGGTGGAATACGCTGGCCAGTCGCTGTTTGCCGTAGCGGCAGAGACGATCGAGATGGCGCGTGATGCGGCGGCTTTGGCGGTTATTACCTACCAAGAGCTAGCAGCCGTCATTTCTATTGACGAGGCGATGGATGAGGAATTCCTGTTGGAGGCGCCCTATGTCATGGCCCGCGGCGACGCGCAGGCGGCCATCGACGGCGCCGTGCATTCCTTGTCGGGCCGCGTCTACATGGGCGGACAGGAACACTTCTATTTGGAGGGCCAGGCGGCGTTGGCTGTGCC
>CAZNWX010000234.1:0-3287 GCA_964576415.1 uncultured Magnetovibrio sp.
TGCCAGGACCGGATGTGGTGGATCAGGCCGCCCTACTTGACTATGCCCAGGCCCGCGGCGCCACCGTCTACCACGCCATGGGGACCTGCCGGATGGGAATTGATCCCATGGCCGTCGTGGACCAGGAGCTGCGCGTCCACGGCATCAAGGGGCTTCGGATCATAGATGCGTCGGTAATGCCAACCATGCCGTCAGCGAACACCAATGCGGCAACACTAATGATTGCTGAGAAAGGCGCGGACATAATCCGTCAATCAATCCAGCCCTAATTCGGCTGTCCTTCGCCGGCCAAGCGCGCGGCCGCGTAATCGATCAACGTCAAAATTCTGTCCACCGAGACAGTCAGAAAGGCGATCAGGCCGTCTAGGATGGCTATGGCCGTCGGGAGCTGGGTATTGCAGGGTATGGCCTCACGCCTTCACGAAGAGTTTGCGCGGATAGTCCGCAAGGCAGGTCGCTGGCCCCGAGGTGCCGACCAACAAGGGTTCCGTGATCTCCAGTCCCCATTCATCCATCCAGAGCGCGGGCATGAGATGGAACGTCATGTTGGGCCACAGAACAGTCTCGTCGTCGGACCGAATGGAAAAGGTCCGTTCGCCCCAATCGGGAGGATAACTGAGGCCGATGGGATACCCGCACCGGCCGTCCCGGGCGATCCCGAACTTTTCCAGAACCGCATAGAAGGCCCGGGCCACGTCACCGGCGGTGTTCCCAGGCCTAGCCGCGTCGATGCTATTGGCGATGCCTTCTTGCAGCGCCTCCTCGGCGGCCAACATGTCCTTGGGCGGCGTTCCCAGAAAGATAGTGCGGCAAAGTGGTGCGTGATAACGGCGATAGCAACCAGCGATCTCGAAGAAGGTGCCTGCGCCAGCCTCCAGTTTCTGGTCATCCCAGGTCAGGTGCGCTGCCGTGGCGTCCAAGCCGGTCGGCAACAAAGGCACGATCGCCGGATAGTCACCGCCGAAGGTCCCTTCTTCATCTTCGCCACCCAGTAACCCGGCGCGATAGATTTCCGCCACCAGTTCGTTCTTCCTGAGCCCCGGCCGCATATATTCAAAAATGGCCGTGTGCATGTTCTCGACGATGCGCGCGGCACGCCGCATGAACTTGATCTCCGTCTCTGATTTCACGGCCCGGCACCAGTTAATCAAAAGCGAAGCATCTCGCAGCGTGCCAGCGTGGTCGTCAGACAACATCTGATGGGCACGGGCGGAATAGTAATAATTTTCCATTTCCACGCCGAGGCACGCGTTCGCCCAACCACGATCGGCGATGAGTTTCGCCAAATGGCTCATGGCATGGCGTTCGCTGGACATGACGTAGGCGTCCGAATAGGAAACGATGTCGTCCTCGGCCATGTAACACTTCCGGAGGGCACCGCGCGCATCCATGGCACGACCCCAGAACACGGGATCGCCATGGGGGCCGACCAAAACCCCCTGATGCACGTAGAACGACCAGCCGTCATAGCCCGTCAGCCAAGCCATGTTGGAAGGATCACAGGTGAACAGAACTTCAATCCCGGCCGCGGCCATAGACGTGCGTACCCGCGTCAGGCGTTCGGCATATTCATCTTGGGTGAACGGCAACCGTACATTGGGCATCTGCAAACACTCTCGACAAAAAACAACAAACAAGTCTACCCCAGCAAAAATTCAGATGCCGAGCCCTAAGGAGAAATATCGTTAACCACGATACGCCCCGCCTGGGTGCGCAATGTGCCAGAACAAGAAGGCCGCACCAATCCGGATACCGCCTTTGCTATTTGACAACCTAACTTCGTGTAAACGGGCCGGAGGTTCCAGCCCCATGCTCACTTGGCGTTGTCGGTGAGAAACTGGATTACCGCCTTGCGGTTATCTGGCTTCTTCAACTTGAAGGCCATCTTCGACCGCTTCCCGCCACGGGCCTTAACGAAACGTTTCGGGTCAGCGAGGTATTCATCAAGAAGCGCGGCGTCCCACGCCCACGCGCTTGCAGCACAAATCTTCTTATAGTCCTTGCCATACTTGAACTTGCCGACGGCGCCGCATTTCCGGCCGATAATGCCCTGAAGGTACGGCCCAACTTTGTTCTTGGCTTTGTTGTAGTTATGGCAGGCCTTGCATTTCTTCCAGACCTTGGCGCCATCTGCAGCCTGGACCGGAGCAACAGTGATGCCGACCAGGGCGACAGCCATGAAAATTCGTTTGAACATTGAAATACTCCCAATTCTTACCGCGCAGCCAAGCGGTCGCATGCTATGAAGGATCGAACCGAGCCGTTCCCCCGCCACGCAGATCGAACCCAGAATCGCGCGCGGAAACAACAGTCGACAAACCGGACCATATCAACCGCTGCCGGCAATTTCGAGCCTTCTGTAACGGATGGCGTCTGGCACTTACATATCGGTAACATCACGGACCAATCGGTTTGTACAAAATTGGCCCCAACATGGAATTTTGTTGCCGAATGGCAGCGAAATTCAACATTTCTAGCCTTTACGCCACGCCCGGAATGACCAAAATAAAGAGCAATGAAAATTTACGGCGCGGGTTTTTTCGCGCCGTGACGTTTGAGGAGGACGACATGGGTGGATGGCAAGGAAAAATTCTACGGGTCAACCTGACCGACGGAACGGTAACCCCTGAGGACCTGAACCAGGAATGGGCAGAACAGTACCTGGGCCAACGCGGTCTCGCATCCAAGTACCTCTATGAGGAAATGGATCCTGCGGTCGATCCTCTATCGCCAGAAAACAAGATGATCATCGGCACGGGCCCCCTGACCGGCACCATGGCGTCCACAGGCGGACGTTGGTCGGTGACCACCAAGGGCGCCTTGACGAACGCCATCGCCAGCTCCAATTCGGGCGGCTACTTTGGCGGCGAGTTGAAGATGGCCGGCTGGGATCTGATCATTTTTGAAGGCAAATCACCGAAACCCGTTTACCTTCTGATCCGAGATGACGACGTCCAATTGCTGGACGCCAACGAGTATTGGGGACAGACGGTCTGGGTCACGGAAGACGCCATCCGCACCAAGCACCAGGACCCGCTGATCCGGGTTGCCTCTATCGGCCGGGCCGGCGAGAACTTGGTTCGTTTTGCCTGCATCATGAACGACAAGGACCGGGCCGCCGGGCGTTCCGGCGTTGGCGCGGTGATGGGTTCGAAGAACTTGAAGGCCATCGCCGTGCGCGGCACGCAAGGCGTCGCGGTTTATGATCCGGCAGGATTCCTGAAGGTTGTCCAAGAAATGCGCGAGAAGCTGGACACCCATGCGGCCCGCGAGCGCCTGGCCCGCGT
>CAZNWX010000234.1:3297-4331 GCA_964576415.1 uncultured Magnetovibrio sp.
GATGGACAACACGAACGCCTACGGCTCGTTGCCAACCCGCAATAGCCGCGATGTCCAATTCGACGGCCACGATGCGGTCAAGGTGAAGACAGCCCACACGGCGCGCCGCAACGACGGCAACCCGAACGTGATCTCTACCAAGGCCTGCTTCGCCTGTTCCATTGGTTGCGGCCGGATCGCCAAGATCGATCCAGACCATTACTCGGTCGGTTCGGAAGAGGCCAAGATCAAGTACGGCAACGCCATTGGCGGGCTGGAATACGAGAGCATCTTCGCGCTTGCCCCCATGGTCGGTTGCAACGACCTGGACGCGGCGACCTACGCCAACGCGCTCTGTAACGAAGACGGCATGGATCCGATCTCGCTGGGCGGCTCCATCTCGGCGGCCATGGAATTGTTTGAAGTGGGCGCCATCACCACGGAGGATACGGGCGGTCTGGAGCTTAAATTTGGCAATTCCGAAGCCATGACCAAGGTGACCGAGATGATCATCGCGAGCGAAGGCATCGGTGCCGACATCGGTCTAGGCGCGAAACGGCTCTGTGAAAAGTACGGTCATCCGGAATTCGCCATTGTCGTGAAGGGCCAGGAAATCCCGGGCTACGACACCCGCGCCATGCAAGGCATGGGGCTCGCCTATGCAACATCCAGCCGAGGGGCCTGTCACATGCGCGCCGCACCGTTCGTAGATGATTTCACCCACGTACGCCCTGACGGCAAGGCGGAGATCGTGAAGAACACCCAGGACATTAACGCCGCCAAGGACAACACCGGACTATGCGCCTTCTCGGGAAACGCCTGGGACATGAACGACTACGCCGCCCAGATCGACGCCGCCTGCGGTGGTGGCTGGGACGAAGCACGCATGCTGGAAGTCGGCGAACGAACCTATACGCTGGAACGTCAATTCAATCTTCGTGCGGGATTAACGAAAGCGGACGACACTCTCCCCGATCGATTCCTTAAGGAAGCAGCCAAGTCGGGCGTCGCCAAGGCCAAGGCGGATATCATTTTAATCTCTGGCCATGACGGAG
>CAZNWX010000235.1:0-4295 GCA_964576415.1 uncultured Magnetovibrio sp.
TGCGCGCCGCCTGGACAGAAGACTTCGGCGGCGTCGCGCCTGTGGACAACGACATCCGCGCCTGCTTTCAGGCTGTGATCGGCAAGCTTGGCAGCTCCTTCGGCACCATATCGGCGGACGACCCGGACTTCGCCGGCGCCGGGGACTGCTTCTGGACGCTCCGTTGCGTCAACTACCTGGCGTCCCACACGTAACGCTATGAGACCCACGCTGACAAGCTGTCGCCAAATATCATCGCCAACGTGGAGGACGGCCGGAAGATGAGCCTGGCCGACGTGGCCGCGGCGGAAGTGCAATGGCGGCGTATCTACACGACCTTTCAGGACTATTTCGAAGATAAAGACGTGCTGATCGTACCCGGCAACGCCGTGCCGGCGTTCCTCATCGAAGACGGCATTCCGAAGGAAGTGAACGGCCAGCCCATGGCCAACTACATGGGGGCATCGCTGATCAGATCGGCACTGACGCTGACCGGCCACCCGGTGCTGGCCTTGCCCTGCGGCCTTGATCACTTGGGCCTTCCCTTCGGTGTGCAGTTGGTCGGCAAGCGGCGCGGCGATGTCGAGTTGCTGCGCATCGCGATGGCCTTGGAAACAGAGTTTGCAAACATCCCGGGCCTGGAACGGCCCGTGCCTAATCTGGAGGACTTCACAACATGACCGAGCTTTGCGATCTCACCGCCATGGAGGCGCGCCGGCGCATTGGAACCAAGGAAATCTCCCCTGTCGAGCTGTTGGAAAGCTGCATCACGCGTACGGAGACCGTGAACCCAACGGTGAATTCCATGGTCACCACCTGTTACGGCCGAGCTCGCGCCGAAGCCAAGGTCGCGGAGAAACAGGCTCTGGACGGCGAACCACTCGGCCTGCTACACGGGCTGCCCTTTGGGTCCAAGGACCTGGAAAGCACGGGCGGCGTACGCACGACCATGGGCTCACAGCTATTCGCGGACAACGTGCCTGACCAAGACCAGGGCTCCATCGCCGAAATTCGGGCCAACGGCGGTATCCTCATCGGCAAGACCAACACGCCAGAGTTCGGCGCCGGCGCCAACACCCGCAACCTGGTGTTTGGCGCCACAGGAAACCCGTTTGATCCAGAAATGTCCTGCGCCGGATCCTCCGGCGGCTCAGCCGTGTCCCTGGCTACGGGCATGGTGCCGTTGGCTACGGGATCCGATTACGGCGGAAGTCTCCGGACGCCGGCCTCCTTCTGCGGTGTCGTCGGGTTCCGCCCCTCGCCAGGCGTGGTGCCTAACGAACTCCGGTCCGTGGGCCTCAATCCCTTCTCGGTCCTCGGCCCCATGGGCCGCACGGTGGCCGACGCGGCATTGCTGCTCTCGGCTATGATCGACGACGATCCGCGCGATCCCTTCGGCAGCGGTATCGACCCGGAGCTGACGGAGCCCCTGCAATCCGCCGACTTAGCAAGCCTGCGCGTCGCCATCTCCGAGGACCTGGGTGTCGCTCCCCTGGACAACGATATCCGCGAATGCTTCCGGCGGAAGATCGACACCATCCGCCACATCTTCACCGATGCTCAGGACCACGATCCTCCCTTCGACGACGACCTACACCGCGCCTTTGAAGTGCTGCGCTGCGTTAACTATCTCTCGGCCCACGGCGAAAAGGTCGAGAACCATCGCGACCTCTTGACGCCCAACGTAGTCGCCAACGTCGACATGGCCGCCAACTTCACCATGACCGACGTGGCTTGGGCCCATGCGAAACAGACGTCGCTGTATAAGGGTTACATCGAAATGTTCAACGAGGCGGAACTACTGTTGAGCCCAGCCGCAGCGGTCTCGCCTTTCCCACACGCCCAATGGTACCCGGAAGAGATTAACGGCGAGAAACTGCCCAACTATATGCGCTGGATGTCGCCGGCCTATGCGCTAACCATGGCCACGCCGGCGAGCTGCGTGATCCCCTTCGGCACCGACTCTAAAGGCTTCCCCATGGGCCTGCAGATCAGTGCCCCGAACGGCTCGGACCGATTGGTCCTGGCCGCCGCGGTAGCATTGGAAAGCGTGCTCGCGTCGAACCCGGAAACCGCCCGGCCCCTGCCAAACATCCAAACCCTGAAGGCCTAGACCATGTCCAAGCACCTGTTTACAGCATGCCTCGGAACGGAGACGCACACCTGGGCGCCCTTACCTACGGATATCCCCGCGTTCGAGGCCACCTACCTCGTCCGCGACGGGGAACACCCGGAGGCGGTCAACATGTTCGGCGTGCCCCTACAAATTTGGAAACGTCGGGCCGAGGCCAAAGGCTGGCGGGTGAGCGAAGGCTTGTGCGCCTTCGCGACGCCATCGGGCCTAACCAACAAAGCAACCCACGAAGCCCTCCGTGACGAGATCCTAGACAAGCTCCGCGCCGCTATGCCGGTGGACGGGGTGATGCTATCGCTACACGGCGCCATGGTGGCGCACGGTTATGACGACTGCGAAGAGGATTTGGTACTCGGCATCCGGTCAATCGTCGGGCCGAACGTGCCTATCACCTGCGAGCTCGATCTACATTGCCACCTAAGCCGCGCCTTCGTCGAAAACGTGACCGCCTTCGTAATATACAAAGAATACCCACACATCGATTTTGCCGACCGGGCGGAAGAGGTATGGGCCCTCATGGAGGGCGTGCTGGAGAACCGTATCAATCCGCAGGTTTCCATCCACGACTGCCGCATGATTGGCCTCTACCACACGACCCGCGAACCCATGCAGGGATTCGTGCAACGCATGCGCGATTTAGAGGGCACGGGCAATGTGCTGTCCGTTTCCCTTGGCCACGGATTCCCCTGGGCGAATATCCCCCACGTTGGCACCCGCACTGTAGTCATCACTGATGACAACCGGAAGCCAGGCGACGAACTCGCTAACCAGCTTGGCAATGAGCTCTGGGAACTTCGCGACGAAATCACGCCGCCTTTCATCGAATTGGATGACGCCATCGACCGCACCCTCAAGGTGGACAGTGGGCCCGTGGTCTTCGCCGATATTGCCGACAACCCAGGCGGTGGCGGAGCTGCCGATTCCACGATCATCGCTCATGCCCTCCTGGCAAGTGGGGTCGAGAATTGTGCCGTTGGCGGCATATGGGATCCCGCGGCGGTAGCCATCTGCCAAAGCGCCGGCGTCGGCGCGACCCTTGATCTTCGCCTTGGCGGCAAGGCCGGACCGTGGTCAGGTCCACCGCTGGACATGAAGGCCACCGTGCGCGCTGTTCACGACAACCTCATGATCCAAGGGCTCGGCAATTCGAAACGCCGGTTGGGCGACACGGTGATGATCGCCGCCGACGGCATCGAATATGTGGTTCACACGAACCGTAGCCAGAACGTCCATCCCAGCACTTTTACAGAAGCTGGGATCGATTTCATGGCCAAAAAAGTTTTGGTGGTCAAATCCATGCAACATTTTTATTCCAACTACGCCGCCATTTCCGATCATGTTTACTATGTCTCCACCCCAGGCGTCGTCGATCATGAGATCACGCGCCTACCCCTGGAGCGCGCGGCGCGACCAGCCTGGCCGATGGATGATGACCCCTGGTCCACCGATGCAAACCGCGCCTGGTAGGAAGCATCCTTCGTGACCCGTATCCTCATCGCCGGCTTCAAGCACGAAACCAACACCTTCAGCGCCGTGCCGACGGACCTGGACGCCTATCGGGCTCGTGCCCTGTATTACGGCGACGCGATTGCGACACAGATGCGTGGCACCAAAACGGAGCCGGCCGCTTTTCTGGATTTCTGCGCCGCTGAGGGCTGGCAGGCGGTGACGCCCATCTACGGCGATGCATCGCCTGGCGGTGCCGTAACCGAGATAACCTTCAATCATTTCGCCAACACCATCTGCGATGCGGCGATTGACCAGGGCCCCTTTGACGCGGTGATGTTGTCGCTGCACGGGGCCATGGCCTGCGAACACACAGAGGACGGCGAAGGGGAATTATTGGCCCGGCTGCGAGCCGCCATCGGGCCGGAGGTGCCCGTGGCCATCACCTTGGACCTTCACGCTAACGTCACCGATCGCATGGCAGAATTGGCAAACATCGTTGTCGCCTACCGGACCTACCCGCACGTGGACCAGGTAGAGATCGCCACCCAGGCCGCTGGCCTGATCAAGCGGGCT
Organism: uncultured Magnetovibrio sp.; assembly: GCA_964576415.1. Lineage (GTDB taxonomy): Bacteria > Pseudomonadota > Alphaproteobacteria > Rhodospirillales > Casp-alpha2 > UBA3470. The sequence continues at coordinate 4,136 of CAZNWX010000235.1, forward strand.
CTGACCGGTGAAATCAAGCCCGCGTCCCACGTCCGGCGCGGAGCCATGCTGGAAGGCGTCGATAGTGGCCGCACCACAGCCCCAGGCCCCATGACCGAGGCCCTGCACAGCGCTGATCTCCTGCTTGAGAAACCGGGCGTCCTGGCGACCAGCGTCTGCG
>CAZNWX010000236.1:0-4266 GCA_964576415.1 uncultured Magnetovibrio sp.
TGGAAGAATTAGACACATCTGCTGTCGTCGCCGTGCTGCTGCATGAAGCCATCGGTGATCAATTACAATGCGTATTCGTGGACCACGGCCTCATGCGCATGAACGAAGCAGACGAAGTGGTCGGCCTGTTCCACGACCACTACAACATTCCCCTTGTCCACCGCGATGCGTCCAATCAGTTCATCGGCGCGCTTGAGGGCGTGGACGACCCTGAGGTCAAGCGGAAGACTATTGGCAAGCTGTTCATCGATGTCTTCGAGGAAGAGGCGAAAAACATCGGCGGCGCCAAATTCCTCGCCCAAGGCACGCTTTATCCGGACGTGATCGAAAGCGTTTCGTTCACCGGCGGGCCTAGCGTCACGATCAAATCGCACCATAACGTGGGCGGCCTGCCGGAACGCATGAACATGGACCTGGTCGAGCCGCTTCGTGAACTGTTCAAGGATGAAGTCCGGGCGCTCGGGCGCGAATTGGACCTGCCAGAGCGTTTCGTTGGTCGCCATCCTTTCCCTGGCCCAGGCCTCGCCATCCGCATCCCAGGCGCGATCACCCGCGACAAGCTCGACACGCTTCGCAAGGCCGATGCTATATATCTGGAAGAGATCCGCAACGCGGGGCTTTACGACGCCATCTGGCAAGCCTTTGCCGTGCTACTGCCGGTGCAAACCGTAGGCGTCATGGGCGATGCGCGGACCTACGACGATGTTTGCGCGCTGCGCGCGGTGACTTCCACGGACGGCATGACGGCGGATTACTACCCTTACAATCACGAGTTTTTGGGACGGACAGCGAACCGGATCATCAACGAGGTTCGTGGTATCAACCGGGTGGTGTACGACATAACTTCAAAGCCGCCTGGAACGATCGAGTGGGAATAGATATCACCAGTTAAATAATTGATATGGCTTATTTCTCTCGTGCATAATTCCGATTGGCGTTCTTGAAACCGACGGGTAGTCGCGAGCTCTCTCTCAAAGCTTGTGGTTACACCAATAGATCGGCAAAATTGCCGAATGACAAATGGAGAAAATGGGAACTCCGGGGCTCTTACCGCCCAGGAAGTTGAGTGCTATCTCCACGACGGCTATCTCTCTCCGGTGCGAGCCATCACTCTGGAGCGCGCCGCTGCCCTGCTCGCCCATTACAACGCGTTCAAGGCACGCGGCGAGGCCGGCGGCGACGAGGTTCTGCGCAGCAAACCACATCTGGTGTTTCCCTGGCTCTATGATCTTATTCGAGATCCATCGATAACAGGGCCGGTCAGCGCAATCCTCGGGCCGAACCTGTTAGCCTGGGGCAGTAGTTTTTTCGCAAAGCCAGCTGGCGACCCTGGCTTTGTGTCCTGGCACCAAGACGCGAATTATTGGGGTCTGGAGCCGCACGATATACTGACCGCTTGGATCGCTTTCAGTCCAAGCCTTCGAGAAAATGGCTGCATGCGCGTGGTTCCATGTAGCCAGGCCGAGGCGCTAGACCACCACGACACCTTCGCCAAAGATAATCTCTTGACCCGCGGCCAGGAGATCGCGGTTGATGTAGACGAGAATAGGGCCGCCAATATCACTCTGGAGCCCGGCGAGATGTCGCTACACCATGTCGGTATCGTTCATGGCTCAGATCCTAATACCAGTGATATTCCGAGGATCGGCTTCGCCATCCGTTATATCGCCAGCCATGTCCGACAGGCCGGCGGACGCACCACCGCGACCCTGGCACGGGGCGAGGATACCCATGGACATTTTGACCTGGAGCCGCGCCCGCAAGCTGAATACGACCACGCATCTCTGGTCTTTCGTCAGACGGCGCTGGCCCGCCAGCAGGCGGTGCTCTTCGCCGGGGTCGAGATCCCCGCGGCGGGCTGAATAGTGGATCAATTCGATTACATCATCGTCGGCGCCGGCGCCGCCGGATCGGTAATCGCCGGGCGGTTGGCCGAGGACCCCAGTGTCAGTGTCTGCGTGCTGGAAGCCGGCCCGCCGGACCGAAACATATTTATTCGTATTCCCGCTGGATTCATGAAAACTTTCGCCAACCCGTCATTAAATTGGATGTACGAGACCGAACCAAGCCCAGCTACGGGTGGCCGCGTCATCGCTGCGCCACGAGGAAAAACCCTCGGCGGCTCGTCATCCATCAATGGTCATATCTACAGCCGGGGCCAGCGCGCCGACTATGATACCTGGGCGCAACAAGGCAATCGTGGCTGGGGCTTCAGCGATGTTCTGCCCTATTTCAAGCGCGCCGAGCGTCGGGTCGGCGAGGGTGATGATGTCTTTCGAGGTCGCGACGGTGCCCTGACGGTCACCGATATCGACTGGAGCCACCCGCTTTGCGAGGCCTTCATAGCCGGCGCCAACGGTCTCGGTATCCCGAGCAACCAAGATTATAACGGCGCCCGTCAGGATGGCGTCTCCTACACCCAGTACATCATCCACAAACACCGACGGGTCTCGGCCTATCGGGCCTTTTTGCATCAACGCCGCGGTCAGGCGAATGTCGATATCCGTACCGACGCCCATACCTCGAAAATTCTCCTGGAGAACCGGCGCGCGACCGGCGTCCGCTACCTTCAAGGTGACCACGAGGTCGAGCTGTCGGCGCGGCGTGAGGTCATTCTGTGCGGCGGTACCGTGAACTCGCCGCAATTGCTGCAGTTGTCCGGGATTGGCCCTGGCGCGCTGCTACGCGATATCGGTGTCGATCTAGTGCACGAGTTACCTGGTGTCGGCGAGAACCTGCGCGACCATTTCGCCGTGCGCATGACCGCACGGGTCAAGAACACCCGAACCATCAACGAACTCTCCCGCGGTCTGCCGTTTGCTGGGGAGGTGTTCAAATATTTTACTGGACAGCCAAGCATCCTGGCGCTGGCACCGACCCTGGTTTATGTCTTTTGGCGCAGTCATGACGCGATGGACAACGGCGATATCCAGGTCAGCTTCACGCCGGCGAGCTACAAGGACGGGGTGCAAAACACCTTGGACGATCATCCGGGCATGTCGATTGCTGCCTGGCAACAGCGTCCAGACAGCCGAGGCCACATCCGCGCTCGTTCCGCCGATCCACGGGATAAGCCTTTGATTCAGCCTAATTATCTTGCTGAGGAGAGCGACCGACAAACCCTTTTCAGTGCTATGCGCCTGGGCCAACGGATCCTGCGATCGCCCGAGATGGCGCCCTATCTCGACACCGACAACACTCCATCATTAGATGTCAACAACGATGACGCTCTCTGGAAACTGACACAGCATCGCGGCACCACGGGCTTTCATTTGATTGGGACCTGTCGCATGGGACCGTCGAGCGATTCTCTGGCAGTGGTCGACGAGAGCTTAGCCGTGCATGGCATCAACGGACTTCGGGTCGCGGATGCTTCAATCATGCCGACAATGCCCTCGTCCAATACCAATGCGCCAACCGTCATGATAGGCGAGAAAGCGGCGGACATGATATCCGGGAAAGCACCACCTTCACCAATCCTATTGAACAATTGACCGGGACCGCGGTCTTGGTACCAGCATAAAGTTAGTTTAAAACAGGGAGTAGATTTAGAGAGATTAAATGCGTTGAAAACGCAGCTGAAACCAACAATCCAAGTAAGCGAGCCTAAATCAATGCCGCAAAGAAAAACCTTAACATTTTCCGAGAAGCGCAAAAATAAAGCTGAAGACAAAAGAAATAAGAAAAAGAATAAACAATTTAACAATAGAAACACTCCAACTGATACAGAATTAAATAATTTATTACTACTGCATAAAAACCAAAAATTTGATGAAGCGGAGCAGCTGGCACGATCTATTGCCAAACGATTTCCCAAGCATCCTTTTTCTTGGACAGTGCTTGGTATTGCCCTGCAACAGACTGGCAGAATAACTGAGTCATTAACCCCTATACAAAGATCTGTGCAATTAGCGCCCCGAGATGCTGTAGCTCACTGCAACTTGGGCGCTACACTACAAAAACTAAGTAGATTTGATGAGGCTGAAGCAAGTTGCAGACAAGCAATAGCGTTGAAGTCTGACTTTGCCAAAGCCCATAGCAACTTGGGTGCTACGCTTAAAGAATTGGGGAGGTTAGACGAGGCTGAAGCAAGCTGTAGGCAAGCAATAGCGTTGAGGCCTGACTTTGCCGAAGCCCACGGCAACCTGGGGAACACGCTTAAAGCACTGGATAGACTAGATGAGGCTGTAGCAAGCTATTCCCAAGCAATAGCGTTGAAACCTGACCTTGCTGAAGCCCACAGCAACTTGGGCACTACGCTACAAG
>CAZNWX010000237.1:0-4249 GCA_964576415.1 uncultured Magnetovibrio sp.
GTTCGATACCATTTTTCTGTGCGAAGGCGATGAATTCCTGATGGTATTCTTCTTTGCCGGCAATGGCCATGCGCTGGATATCCTGGGGCCGCGTCAGGAACACGGCGCGGACCGAGTGTTTGCCAAAAATCTTTTCCACAGTCCCGGGCTCCCCTGCCTCTTAAAGATAGAATTCCATGTAAAATTCGACCATCCCCAGGGGCGTCACGTGACGGGTTTGGATCGGTTCAATTATCCCCGGCGTTCCCAAGCACAAGACAGTCACCATCTCGTCGCCCGCCTACCCCAATTGAAGTGTACTAGACAACACGTGGACCACGCCCCTAACACCGTCTTTCGTGGTATGATCCGTGAGCAGCCCGGCAGGCACCGTGCCTTGTGTAAACGCCGGGGTTTTCTTGTTGGCGCTGACATCGGGCGGAAAAGTGCACATGACTGGTAGGGCCCCATCTCTCTATTCTAGACTAGGATCACACTGAAACCTACAAAGGCCAAGGACCGATCATGAATAAGATCTATACAGGCGTCTTCCCCATCGCCCCCACGCCCTTCAAAGACGACGGCGCCATTGATGCCGAAAGCCAGAAACGCGTCCTCGATTGCATGATCGACCAAGGTGTCGACGGCATCTGTATCCTGGCCAATTATTCCGAACAGTTTCTGCTGAGCGAAGAAGAACGGATCGAACTCCTGGATTTGTGCATGGATCATGTAGCCAGCCGGGTGCCAATAATCGCGACCTGCTCACACTTCTCTACCGGCATCGCCGCTACTCGTGCCAAACAAGCGGCCCAACGGGGTGCGGAAATGATCATGATGATGCCACCCTACCACGGCGCGCTTCTGAAGGCCGGCCCGCAAGGGATCTTCGAGCATTTCACTGCCGTGGCCGAAGCCGCCGGCGTTCCGATCATGGTCCAGGACGCACCTCTAAGCGGGGTCGATCTCTCCATCGATCTATTGGTTCGCATGGCGACGGAGATTTCAGGCGTTTCCTACTTCAAGATCGAAACACCGCAGACCGCCGATAAGCTGCGCGCGCTTATTGCCGCCGGCGGTGACGCCATCGCTGGCCCCTTCGACGGTGAGGAATCGATAACCCTCATTGCCGACTTAAACGCCGGCGCTACGGGCACCATGCCGAGCGCATTGCTGCCCGACCTCATCAAATCGGTGCTGACGCATCACGCTACCGGCGACGCGGTCGCAGCCGAAGCCCAGTACGCGAACATCCTGCCGCTGATTAATTTCGAGAACCGCCAATGCGGGCTTCGGGCTTGCAAGGCCGTCATGATGGAGGGCGGCGTAATCACAACGGATCATGTGCGCCACCCGTTGCCGCCGCTACCGACAGAAACACGTACCCAACTTTTGGATCTCGCCCGGCCGCTTGATCCCATCGCGCTGCGCTGGGGTCGCTAGCCGAGTGTAGCCATCGCGTCCACCGGCAAGGGACCGGCCTCGGCGGCGCGCAGGACCTGGCGCAGGTGATCCAATTTGGCCAATCCGACAATGGCACAATCCACCATGGGCTCCGACAGCACATAACGCAGCGCCGTTTCAGCCCGCGTACCGTGCATCGTGTTGCCGTCAGTATTCATGCCGAGTTCCCGGAATACATCTTGGGCGCGAGCCTCTTCGCTGGAGACGTCGGTGTCGTCAGTGATAATGATCTCGCGCCCATGGCGCACATCAGTGGCCAGAATACCAGCGGCGAACACGCGGATTCCCATGGTGCCGACGCTGTGGTCGCGGCAGGCTTGCAACAATCCTGAAAAATCTTGTCCCGGAAAGTCGTGACCCGGTGCCCGCGCTGCACTCGGGTTGATCATGTTGAAGTAGACCTGCGCCGACTGGACCCGGCCGGTATTCACTACCGCCGTGCAGCACGCTGTGTCGCCCAGTGCCGTGATGCCAATATAGCGCGTCAGTTCCTGACGCTGCATCTCTTCCAGGGCCTCAAGTGCGCCACCCGGACCAATGACCCGTTCCACGGCCATATCGCGGCCCTGGGTGGTCGACGTGATCCGGTTGTGGAGATGAACCACATCTACGGATTGACGGCCCAACAGTTCCAGGCTGGTGGCGAGGCTTTCCTCTACCTGCCCGGCAATGTCATCCAGGCGCGTCGTATCCAGGTTGACCTTGGTAGAGACGATCGGGTCATCATCGATCTCCGCTAGCAACCAACCCAGGGCTTTCTCTGATTTGCCCTGGCCGTACATGGGCGCCGTGTCGACCCAGTTTACGCCCCCGTCGAGCGCCATGCGGATGGCTTGGCGACGGGTGCCGTCATCGGCATCGATGAGAATGCCTCCCACGAAGCCGCCGCCGAACACCACGGAAGATGTATTGATGTCGGTTGCTCCGAAATTGCGCGTGTCCATGACCGTCTCCTTAGTTTGATCGCGCCTGTTCGATAATCGCGCCGCCGGGCACCTGCTCGGTGGGCGTCAGTTCAATCGTCGACACATTGACGTGCCAGGGCGCATCCAGGGCGAACAGAACAGCCGCGGCCACGTCGTCGGGCTGCAGGGGGGAATAGCCGGAGAGGAAAGCGTCCCGGTCCTCCTGGGTCTTGAAGGCCGCGTCGAAGAACTCGGTAGCGATGCGTCCTGGACAGATCTCCGTATGCCGAACCCCGGTGCCCGACAACTCGGTTCGGAAATGCTGGGAAAACAGGTGCACCGCACCTTTGGTGGCGCCGTAAACCGGGAAACCGATAGGATAGAGCGCGGCGATAGACCCGATCTGGACGATGTGACCGCTCTTGCGTTCGGCCATGCCCTCTGCCAGCGCCCGCGTCACGTGGAAAGCAGCGGTGACATTCAGGTCCACCATCTGCTCGATTTCCGCGGCCGAGGACTTCAAGAACCCTTCGTAACCGCGTCCAAGACCTGCGTTGTTGACCAGGATATCCGCGTCTAAGCCCGGCAACTTCGCGTAGATGGCGTCCGTGTCCATGAGATCCAGGCTCATGGTCCGGCAATCGGTCTCGTCCGCCAGAGCTGCCAAACGGTCTTCGCGCCGCGCCAAGGCGACCACGTCGACGCCTTTCTCTCTCAGCGCACGGACGCAGGCTGCGCCAACGCCGCTAGAGGCGCCGGTGACCAGCGCCATCTTGTATTCCGATAATGCCATGTCTTCCTCCCAGGATATACTGGCGGCGAGCATAGCGGAGCGCCACGCGCAAGAGAATAGGCCCTATGGCCCCGTCAGATGTTCCCAAAAGGGTCTTGTCTGGGTGCATGTGCGCATAGATCAATGCCTGCAACACCATGTAGCCACGGCCGTCAATTTCCGTTGCGCCGTCAAATGCGAGGACTTCAGCAATCTCTACAACTCGGCCGTCACCCATGCAAATATCGTAGGTTTGGAGCCCCCACGTTCGGACGTTTCGAAGGATCAGCGGATCAGTTCACGATGTTGCGGTCGCCGGCCACCCCAATTTGCTCGGCGGTCTACCAATATCCATAGTGACGCATGCAGAGCGTTAAAAACCACTGGATTTCAAGCTCACTGTTCACTTCGCAATAGTCTTTGGAAACGCTGCACCGGACCGCGGCCTGCACGAAAACCTTGGGCTTGGCGTTTGGGTTGCGCTAGTGCCAATCATTGATCGCGCACTGAGGATACCCGTAAGCACCCAGGAACCCATACGTCAAAACCATTAATATTAACCGGGAGATCGTCAGTTCTTGGCGATCCTTGCCCGTTTCGTAGCTTGGCTCATCCCATGGCGCAGGCCACTGGTGGGTCCGGCGTCCAGTTTCCAATACAGTGGACAGCCACATGGGGATGGCACTTGCCAGGTCCTCAGCTTCGGCAGTAGTTTGCGACGCCGCCCTAGTGCGGTTCCAATTTTCCGCTTTTGGGGAGCAAAGCCGACATGTCCAAACTTGTACCGCCACACGGTAGCAGCAAACTCAAGCCACTGCTGGCGCCGGCCGAAGACCGCGACGCCGGACTGGCCGGCGCCACCGAATTGACGCCTGTACCCATGACAACGCGGGAAGTTTCCGACATTCTCATGTTCGCCTTGGGCGCCTATACGCCACTTGATGGATTTATGGGCGAGGCCGATTGGCGGGGCAGTTGCGTAGACATGGCGTTGGCAAACGGCACCTTCTGGCCAATCCCGGTGACCCTGTCCGCCAGCGAGGAATTGGCCAGGCAGATCGAAATTGGACAGGAGGTCGCCCTGACGGACGGCGAAACCGGCCGCATCATGGCTGTGATGACCGTCACC
>CAZNWX010000238.1:0-1761 GCA_964576415.1 uncultured Magnetovibrio sp.
TGCGCGCGCTCAACAGCAGTTATGGAGAGACCGTGCAGCGGAGGTGCTGGACCGCGGCACTGAACATCTTCACGATACCATGATGCGGCGCTGGTTCACGGATCAGGAAGTGGACACCAGCGGCCCTGGATATCGTTACATGTCCGCCGCCTTTCGCCGCTTTCACCCCAAGACTTTCGCCGCATGCGCCTTGGCGCTGGCTGATCTGGACACTGTCGACCAACTTTCTCAAATTCGTATTCCAACTATGGTGATCGCCGCGCCGGATGATCCCGGCATTCCTCCGGAGATGTCCGAGCTCCTGGCGGCGCAAATACCGGGTGCCGCCTTGCACTGGCTAACGCCGGCCCGCCACCTGGCCAGCCTTGAGCACGTGGAAACATTCAATTCGCAATTGCAGCGTTTTCTTATGGAGACCATCAATAAATGATTGTGAATACCATGCACCCAGCACGCGCGGACGTTCGGATCAATTGCGTCAGGCTTAGCCCATAGAAGGCCAAGCACGACCACCGTATCCATGGCATGATTCCTCTCCCGTAAAGGCCAGGAAGCCGTATAACCGGCAGACCACACGGCAGGTCTCCACCAATGAACCTGTCGCGTCCAGATCTTCGAAGAAACGCGCGACCGCGACTATGGGCCCAACGGTATGCAAGCTCGAGGGGCCGATGCCGATCCTGAACATGTCGAATACACTTACAAATATGACTATGTGGTCCCGTCCCGCCGTGTAGTGTGCGAATCACCGGAACGAAAACCTTTAGGAATTCTGACCCGGGGTCCAACTTCTTGCCCCGACGCGGCCTATGGGAAGGCGCAATAATGGCGGGTTCTCAGACAATTAGGTGTCTTGGAACTAGCGCAGTTTTTTTACCCGTTGTTAAGGAAGCCCGGAGGAGCTTACGTTGATAGAATTTATGACCAGATGTTGGGATTCCACTTTGACGTCATCGGACGAACAAGATCGCGGCGACCTGAAGCCGATCCCAGAGACTAAAGATGCCGTCGCCGTGGCCCTTCACCAGGCGCAGGAAACGGACCGTGCACCGAAGGTGGTCGCCGCTGGACGCGGCACCACGGCCGAGCAAATTTTGGAGATCGCCTTCGCGCAAGGGATCAAGGTTCGCGAAGACGCAGATCTGGCACAACTCCTTTCGGCGGTTAATGACGATTCAGAGATTCCCTTGGACGCCTTTGCGGCCGTCGCCGAAATTCTTATCTATCTGTACCGCGCCAACGGCGAAGCCCCTCCCGGTCACCATCAGGGCGAAACGTCCGCCGACGGGAGAAGCGAGACCGTGCTCGAACTGGCAGAAGCCCTGGCTACAAAATGGCGGCAGGACAACGGAGCCAAGTAATGAACGCCACCGCGCACGATCTACAGATACGCCTAGACACTATTCGCCGCCGTATCCAGTTCGGCCGAGAAGCATTAGCCGCCGGAGAGGACGCGGATCTCAGTGCGCTCAGCGGCGAAGTTCAGGATGTCAGCGAGGTGCTCCGTACAGCACCGTTGCAAATCGACCGGGAGACAGTAGTCCGGGATCTGGAGGCGGTCATCATCGACTTGAATAGCCTGCAGCGGGAACTGAGCGCCCGCCATGGCGCCATGGGCGGTGAGACTGCACCTGACGACGGAGCCGATGATTAATGGAAGCTATGGATTATTTCCGTTTCCTCTTGGCCCTGGTTTTCGTCCTTGGGTTGATCGGCGTGCTGGCGACCCTGGCGCGCCGCGCCGGGTTGGGATTTCCAGCC
>CAZNWX010000238.1:1771-4249 GCA_964576415.1 uncultured Magnetovibrio sp.
GGAGGCAAGCGGGGTCTTTCCGTCGTTGAAGTGACAGCGGTTGATGGGCGCCGTCGAATGGTGCTGGTGCGCCGTGACGATGTTGAGCACCTCTTGTTAATTTCACCAACCTCCGAAACGGTCATCGAAAGAGGGATTGCGACCGGGGGCGATAGCCCTATCGCCATTGCAACGTCAGACGATGGCGAGGACAGACAATGAACCGTCGCCCCCCTCTCCTCCGTTCATTTTTTTGGTTTGCCGGTGCAGCGAGCTTGAGTGTCACTCTGATCGGCATCCTGATCTGCGTCGCCGAACCGGCCGCCGCCCAATCCATCAACCTGGACTTTGGAGATGGCGGCGAGGCGACCGGGCGCCTCGTTCAGATCATCGCGCTCATCACCGTACTCAGCTTGGCACCGTCCCTGCTCGTGATGGTGACTTCTTTTGTTCGCATATTAATCGTCCTGTCCTTCTTGCGTACAGCCATGGGCACCACGCAGACGCCGCCAAACCAAGTGCTGATCTCACTCGCCCTGTTCTTGACCTTCTTCATCATGATGCCGACATTCGAACAGGCTTACGACACCGGCATTAAGCCGATGATCGAAGAAGAGATTGATGAGTTCGAAGCTTTTGAACGCGTGTCTGTGCCCTTTCGCAATTTCATGCTCAGCCATGTCCGAGAGCGCGATCTTACCCTGTTCGTTGAGATCTCAGGGACCAGCACGGAGAATGTTCAGCCTGAAAACTTATCCCTCCGCATCCTCATTCCCGCATTCATGATTTCGGAAATCCGGCGCGCTTTCGAGATCGGATTTCTCATCTTCGTGCCGTTTCTCGTGATCGACATGGTGGTGGCATCGGTTTTGATGGCCATGGGAATGATGATGCTGCCGCCGATCATCATCGCCCTTCCCTTCAAAATCATCTTCTTTGTCCTGGTGGACGGTTGGTACATGGTGGTGGGGTCGCTGGTTCGGAGCTTTGGCGGTTAGACCCGAGCCCATGATCGCCGCGCAAGCGCCTTAATCTTGCGCTGCACCGCCTCAGCCGAAAATGGTTCCGCGATATAGGCGTCGCCCCCATGGGAGGCGGCCTCTTTCGCCGCATTTGGCGCCGCCTTCTCGGTCAACATGACAAGCTCACGTCGAGTCCGGTGGCGCGCACGTTCTTGAGAACCTCTAAACCCGACATCTACGGCATCATCCAGTCGCGGATAAAGATATCGAGAGGTTTTTTTCGACGAGTTCCTTCAAAAACTGAACCACCATACTAGGAGATTTGGTGGTGTGAGCCTCGCCGACCACTAACTGCGGCAGGATATGAACCATGATGTTGAGGGCCGTGGGTTCATGATCGCAGGTCAGAATGTCAATTGAAACTAGAGTGGAGTCCTTGAGGATATCCATGGTTCTTTAGCGCGAGGGCATTATCCGCCTTGGGTCTCAGGCTGTTCTTTGGTGTCTGCCACTGCTGCCTCCTGTGAGATGACACGGCTCAAACCTCTCTCCTGCAGCAGCTTCTTATACTTGGACAGGAACGTCTTGAAGTTCTCGGCCAGCTTGACCCGCGACAGCACGGAATTCGGGCTGATCAGCCCAAGCGCTGTTGGCGCAGACACCAACCGGAAGGCATCCTTCAATTCTGTCACCTGAACAGCCGGGCCATAATCCTGGCGAACCTTGGCCAGAGCTCGTTCGTTTCCAGAAAGGACAAGGGCAATGGCATAGTTGAGAACTTTCTGCGTCTGCTCCGGGTTCACCGGTTTGTTCTTCTTCGCGCCGGACGCCGTGAGTATTTTCCGCAGCTCCTTCGATGCGTTGGGCCAATCGCCGCCATTCCAGAACACTTCGGCCCTGAGGAGATCGGCGTCCGCGGTCTTGTCCTTCTTCAGGACCTCCAGCGCTTTCTCCGAGTGATTCAACCCTATCAAGGAGCGGGCCCGTAAATGTCGCCGTTGCGTGACCAAAGCCGCTGGCACATTCCGCACATTGGTCGCATCCAAACCTGCCAGGGCTCGGTCATAACGGCGGGCCAATAGACAAACGATCGCCAAACGCGCGCCAACCTCCGACTTCAAGACGCCTTTTAGACGAGATCGAATTTGGCCCTCTAGAATTTCCGCTGCCTGATCCAGCAGATCGACACCCGCGAGCCGATCCGCGAGCTTGCGGATCATTTCATCGCCCTTAGCCCCGGCAGGCTTGAGTTCCTTGAACTCCTCGAAAACGGCGATCGCCGTGACAGCCGACATCTCATCGGCGCCATCTTCCAAATAGAGCGCATTGAAGACATCGACCATCTGCTGGGTGACCTGCGGCGCTTCCTCGTTGTTGCGGAAGTACGTAGCGGCCTGACGCAGGGCCTGGAGACCGTTGCGATAGATCCCCTCGTCCAGATAGAGCCCACCAAGACGTCGGAGCAAGGCAAACTCGAAATCATCACCGCGCCAAGCAAACCGGAGGCTCTCCAGCTGCTTGATGGCCTCCATCGGCT
>CAZNWX010000239.1:0-2704 GCA_964576415.1 uncultured Magnetovibrio sp.
AATGCCGGTGAAACCCATGCGATCATGGGGCCGAACGGCTCCGGAAAGAGCACCTTGTCCTACGTATTGGCCGGCAGGGACGGCTATAAGGTCACAAAAGGGGAGATCCTCTATAAAGGACAAAACCTCCTGGATCTGTCACCAGAGGAACGTGCCGGTGAGGGCGTTTTCCTGGCCTTTCAATATCCTGTGGAAATCCCCGGCGTCGCCAACACTATCTTTCTGAAAGAAGCCCTTAATGCCGTGCGCCGCCATCGTGGTGAAGAGGAACTGGACGCCATGGCGGTCCTCAAAGTCGTTCGCGAGAAGACCAAAGAACTTGGGATTTCCGAAGACATGCTGAAGCGGGCCGTCAACGTGGGCTTTTCCGGCGGAGAGAAGAAGCGGAACGAAGTCCTTCAGATGGCGGTGCTGAACCCGTCGCTAGCGATCCTAGACGAGACGGACAGTGGCTTGGATATCGACGCCCTCAAGATTGTGGCCGATGGCGTGAATGCGCTCCGCGCGCCAGACCGCGCGACACTGGTGATCACGCACTATCAGCGCCTGTTGGATCATATTGTGCCCGACAAGGTCCATGTTTTGGCGAAAGGACGTATCCAACGCAGCGGCAGCAAGGCATTGGCGCTGGAGTTGGAGAAAAATGGCTACGCCGAGTTCGCAGAAGCGGCGGCTTGAGGATGACCATGAGCCAGAAGATCAATCCCGTCGAAAATTTTGTTTCCGGTTTCGAGGCAATCCGCGCGACGCTTGCCGGTAACGATTTGCCGTGGCTCGACTCGCTTCGCCGCAGCGGGATAGGGCAGTTCGAAGACATCGGCCTGCCGGGGCCCAAGGTGGAGTCTTGGAAGTACACTCGCCTGCGTCCGCTTGAGGATACGACGTTCCGTCCTGTAACACTTGCTGATCGCGAAGCCTATATCGATCAAGTGCCTACGGTGCTGCCGTCCGGTTCGGGCTGTCCGCGAATTGTTTTCGTCAACGGGTTCATGCGCTCGGATCTTTCATGCCTCGATAATTTAACGGAAGGGGTGACGGTTGAATCCCTCGGCGCCGCCGTGGCGCGAGATTCTGAGTGGGTTGAGGCGCATTTGGGACGCATCGGGCGTCTTGAAGGGCAACCGCTGGTGGCGTTAAACACGGCGATGATGAATTCTGGGGTCGTCGTTCACGTTCGGCGCGGGGTTGTGGTTGAGCAGCCCATCCAGATGATCTTCATCGCGGGCCTCACCGAAGAGCCAGTCGCATGCTATCCGCGCAACTTGATCGTTATGGAGGAGGCCAGCCAGGCAACGCTGGTAAAATTGCATGCGGGCCTCGGCGTAAGCGCATACCTTGCCAACGCCGTCACGGAAGTGGACGTGGGAGATGCAGCCATCCTGCGCCATTACCGAGTGCAGTCGGAAAACATGCAGGCTACGCATCTAGGCAGTTTGCATGTGCGGATCGGCCGGGATGCGACCTACGACGGGTTCGGTTTGCACATCGGTGGCCGCCTATCTAGGACGGAAGTCTTTGCCCGCCTGGAAGGCGAAGGTGGTCATTGCGCTCTCAACGGAGCCTACCTGATGAAGGGGCGCGAGCATTGCGATAATACCACGGTTATCGAGCACGCGGTGCCACACACCACCTGCTCGGAAGTTTTCAAGGGTATTCTTGATGATGAATCCCGCGGGGTGTTCCAAGGCCGCATCGTGGTTCACAAGGATGCACAAGGCACTGATGGGCACCAATTGTCTAATGTGCTGCTATTGTCGGACAAGGCGGAGATGGACGCTAAGCCGGAGTTGGAAATTTATGCCGACGATGTCAAATGTTCGCATGGCGCGACGACGGGACAGTTGGACGAAACGGCGCTTTTCTATCTGCGTTCGCGCGGTATTCCGGAAGCATTGGCACGCAATCTTCTGATCCAATCTTTCGTTGCTGGCGCTTTGGATGAAATCAAGGTCGACACGGTGCGCGAGGCTATGATGAGCAAGGTGGTCCACTGGCTGCCAGCAAAATGTTTTCTAGCCGAGGAGTGGACTGAGGAATGAGTAAGCTAAGTGCCCTGGCCGAGCCTTTCGGGACCGGCGGTAATTCTGTCTCCGCGTTTGATGTGGATAAGGTCCGTGCCGACTTTCCAATCCTGTCGCGTGAGGTGTATGGCAAACCTCTAGTGTTTTTCGACTCCGGAGCCAGTGCCCAAAAGCCGCGAGTGGTCATTGACTGTATCCGCGAGGCGTATGAATCCTATTATTCCAATGTGCATCGGGGCGCGCACTATCTGAGCCAACGGGCAACAGATGCCTATGAAGAAGCGCGTGTCATCATCGCTAAATTCATGAACGCGCCGTCGGACAAGAATATCGTCATAACGTCAAGCGTTACTGAATCCATCAACCTCGTCGCGGCGACCTGGGGCCGCAAATTCCTCAAAGAAGGTGACGAGGTGATCGTCTCTGAAATGGAGCACCACGCAAACATCGTGCCCTGGCAGATGCTACGCGAGGATAAGGGGATTATCATAAAGGTCGCACCGGTCCGTGATGACGGCTCGTTCCATCTGGAAGACTTTGAGGCCTGCCTCAGCTCCCGGACCAAACTCGTCGCTATCACCGAGGTGTCGAATGTCCTCGGCACGCGGGTTCCCATCAAGGAGCTGACCAGAATCGCCCACGAACGCGGCTGGATGACAACCACCGAGATCGGCTCGGACATC
>CAZNWX010000239.1:2714-3616 GCA_964576415.1 uncultured Magnetovibrio sp.
GAGTTGACCAAAATCGCCCATGAACACGGCGCTAAGGTGCTTGTGGATGGGGCTCAGGGTATCGTCCACCAGGGCGTTGACGTTCAGGCGCTGGACGTAGATTTCTACGGCTGGACTGGGCACAAGCTCTACGGACCAAGCGGTGTCGGTATTCTCTACGGCAAGGCCGACGTGCTAGAATCGATGCCCCCGTACCAAGGTGGTGGGGACATGATTGTCAGGGTAACCTTTGAAAAAACGACGTTCCAGGATCCGCCACACCGCTTCGAAGCCGGAACGCCGCCGATTGTTCAGGCGATCGGATTGGGCGCCGCCGTGAAGTACGTGGAAGAGTTGGGAATGAAGAGTATTGCCGCGCAGGAACACGGTATCCTGGCGTACGCCCACCAAGAGTTGGCTGATATTGAGGGATACCGTGAAGTTGGGACCGTACCGGACAAAGCCGCCATCATTTCGTTCTTGGTGGATGGTCTGCACCCGTTCGATGTAGCCGCGGTTCTGGATCGCCAGGGCGTGGCTACACGGGTTGGTCAGCATTGCGCCGAGCCCTTGATGGATCGCATGGGGATTGAAGGCACGGTTCGCGCCTCCTTCGGTCTTTACAATAACTGCGCTGACGTCGACGCTTTGGTCGCCGGCATCCGGAAGGCGAAGGAAATGTTGTCGTGAGTGGACTGCTTGATCTGGAGAAATACGACGAATTCGTCGGCAATCTGGAACTAATCGACGACGAGGACATGCGGTTCGAATACATTATCGACGTGGGCAAGAAAGCTGGCGACGCCGATTTTCCGGAGGTTATGAAGGTCGATGCCAACCTTATGCACGGCTGCATGTCGAAAGTTTGGATCATTGATCGGGTCGATGATGGCCGGCACCATTTCTCTGGTTTCAGCGATGCC
>CAZNWX010000239.1:3626-4231 GCA_964576415.1 uncultured Magnetovibrio sp.
TTATTGTTAAGCGGCTGGTGACGATGATGACTAAATCATTCAGCGGCCTCACATGTGACGAATTGGACGCCTTGAATGAAGATCACGTCCGAAAGCTGAACTTGGGCGCGCTGACCACACAGCGCCAGGTTGGTATGCTGGCGATGCTGGCCCACCTCCAGAAACTGGGCCGGCGCGTGACAACCGCAACGGCGGATTGAGGAGAAAAACGAATGTATCCCATGGGTGATCCTTACGGCGACGGCGGCGCGCAGTCGGACATGACTGAATACAAGGCCAGTGAGGGCGAGCGGCTCCCTGAGGGCGCGACGGTGGCCACGGTAGAGCAAGTGGTAGAGGCGATGCGGACGGTCTACGACCCGGAAATCCCGGTGAATATTTACGATCTGGGGCTGATCTATACCACCGATATTGCCGAAAACGGTAACATCGACATCAACATGTCCCTTACCGCACCGGGTTGCCCCGTTGCCGGAGAGATGCCCGGGATGGTGGCCCGTGCCGTATCGGGGGTCGACGGAACTGGTGTGGTCGAGGTGAAGATCGTCTGGGAGCCGGAATGGACGCCCGAGCGCATGTCGGAAGACGCGAAGCTTGCACTTGGC
>CAZNWX010000240.1:0-4216 GCA_964576415.1 uncultured Magnetovibrio sp.
GTTCGGCCTGGCGCGCCGCTGGTTCGCCATGGGGTTCCTTGAAATCTGGCTGCTCTGCGCCCTGGGCTACACCACCCATGGACTTCTGGATGCGGCCACGTCCTACGGCACGCTTCTGCTTTGGCCCTTCAGTGACGTGCGTTTCGCCTTCAACGTGATCTCGGTGATCGACCCCTTCTTCACTTTGCCCGTGGCAGGCCTTGTCATTGTCGGCGTCCGTCACAGGGACGGCCGCTGGGCCCGCGGCGCACTGGGGTGGGCGGTCCTCTATTTAGCCCTTGGCACTTTGCAGCACCACTCGGCCGTGTCGATGGCCTACGCCCTCGCGGAAAGCCGGGGCCACGTGCCGGCGCGCCTCATCGCTAAACCCACGTTTGGTAACATCTTGTTGTGGCGCACAGTCTATGAAACCACGGACCACTTCCACGTGGACGCCGTCCGGCCGGGTCCGTGGGCAAGATCTTTTACCGGCACCCAGGTGGCCAAGCTTGATGTGAAACGGGATTTTCCATGGCTTGAGCCCGCATCGCAGCAGGCCCGCGACATTAGGCGCTTCCGCCGGTTCAGCCAGAATTTCAACGCCACGGCCCCGGACGGCAGCGACCGGATCATCGACGTGCGCTACGGGTTCCTGCCGACGGAAATTTCCGCGCTCTGGTCAATCACGCTGGATCGCGAGGCGGCACCCGAGGTTCACGCGGTCTACGAGACGGATCGCTCAAATGTCCGTGCACAACTGCCCAGGCTCTTGGACATGGTCTTCGGCGGTCTACCCGACTAATCCCCTTCTACAGCCGTATCGCCGACCATTTGGCTCATGTGTTAGCCAAAAACGATCCGGTTACCGTCCGGGTCCGTGACCTCAAACTCACACATGTCCCAGGGATTCGTCCCTTGGCAACAACCGCCGCCTTCAACTCTTCCTCTTTCTGCGCCGACCAAAGTTCATATTTGTCGTGAAATCGGAGTTCTTTTGCGGGCTTGTTGTCACCGACCCGCAAACGTAGATCATTGAACGTATTCAGTGCGAGCCGCCTGGCTTCATCAAACTTTGTCTCGCAGGTCGTTTCTTGAATGTACGTGGGTTTGCTTCCACCTGCGTCTCACATGCGGCGCACATGGATACGCGTGCGCCATGAATGCCGCCTCGCGTCTTGGCTATGTAAGACAATGATTTGGTAGACGTAAATCCAGCTTGTAAAACTTTGGTAATTTACACAAAAAGAAAAGCGCACTCCGAAGACTGCGCTTTTCCCATAACATAAAGTGTTGTGTGCCTTTAAAACGCCTTAGCGCTTCGAGAACTGGAAACTCCGGCGGGCCTTGCGGCGGCCGTATTTCTTCCGTTCCACGACGCGGGCGTCCCGGGTCAGGAATCCTTCCTTTTTTAGGATCGGGCGGAGCGCCGGCTCATAAAGGGTCAGGGCCTTGGAGATGCCGTGGCGCACAGCACCAGCCTGGCCCGAGAGACCGCCTCCCTTGACCGTGCACAGCACGTCGTACTGACCGGCGCGATCGGCGACGTCGAAGGGCTGGTTAATCAGCATGCGCAGCACCGGGCGAGCGAAGTAACGCTCGACCTCTCTCCCGTTCACGGTGATACGACCGGCGCCCGGCTTAATCCAGACCCGGGCGACCGCGTCCTTGCGTTTGCCGGTTGCGTAGGACCTGCCTTGCTCATCCAATTTCTGCACATGGACTGGCGCCTCGTTTGCAGCCACTTCCACTGGGGCCACGTTGGCGTTGGCATCGGCGTCAGAAGCGACGGCATCAGCTTCGGTTGGCACGTCACCCCCCCCCTGCGCGGCGGCGGCGTTGTCTTCCATGGCTTCTTTCAGGTTCTCGAGGGTGACGGATTCGTCGGCCATGCTCAGGCGCTCCTCTTGTTCTTCGAATTCATGGCGGCAACGTCTAGGACTTCCGGCCGCTGAGCATCATGGGGATGCTCGGCGCCGGCGTAGACGTGCAGTTTCTTCATTTGCTTGCGGCCGAGCGGGTTGCGGCTAATCATCCGCTCAACGGCCTTCTCAACGACCCGTTCCGGGTGGTTGCCGTCCAGGATGGCGCCCGCCGTGCGACTCTTTATGCCACCCGGGTAGCCCGTGTGCCAGTAGTAGGTCTTGTCGGTCCGCTTGTTGCCAGTCAACTTCACCTTTTCGGCATTGATGACGATAATGTTGTCGCCACAATCCATGTGGGGCGTGTAAGTGGTCTTGTGCTTGCCGCGTAGACGGGTCGCAATCACCGTCGCCATCCGACCTAGAACCAGGCCGTCAGCGTCAATGACATACCACTTCCTCTCGATATCGGAGGGTTTCGCGGAGTAGGTCTTCATGCCGTCCTCTCAAATCAACTCTGTACCGGCGCCGAGGCAACCCCCGCGAACCGAAGCGCCCGGATTATGTCAGCATTTTTTGCCGTGTCAATGAGGAAAACACCATATATTTCCGAGGCTTAAAATAGCGGTATTATAATACCTCATTCTCAGTCTCAAGCATTTTGCTGCGGCACCGAATAGGTGCCCGTGGCATGCGCGACGGGCCCGTCATGGCTTTCGGAGTAGATGATCACGTCAAGCATGGCGAGGCGTTTACCAACCTTCAGCGCTCGAGCCTCAGCCAACAAGTTGCCGGGGTGGGGGCGGTGCATGAAATTGATGTTGAGGTTCGACGTCACCGCCATCTTCACGACGCCCAGCTTACCCATGACTGCAGCGTACATGGCGGCGTCCGCCAACGCCATCAGGAAGGGCCCCGCCACGGTCCCACCAGGCCGCAGCATCTCGTGGGTGAACTGGAGCCTGATCACCGCTTCGCCGTCGCCGATCGATTGGGCTCGCATACCAATTTCATGGGCCCAGGAGAGTTCCTGTTCCATGATGCGGTTAAAGTCATCGACGGTTATTGCGGCCAAGGTACGTCCGATCAATCTTCGCATTGCAGGCGGGCAAGGTCGTTGGGCGCTGCGCCCGAATTCCTTGAACTCGGTGCCGGCGCACAGCGAATGGATGGAAAAGGTTCCCGGTTCACGCCTCTCACACGCCAGCACCTGACCCCAAACCTCCTGCATGTGCGGGACGCCGATATACTGGTGTGATCGATCAACCGCGCCATCCCGTCTTCATCCAGAAAGGGTGGCGGCTCTCCCGTTGGCGGAGGCGGCGATGGCCTCGATATTTGTCTGGCAGCGTATTTCCGGGACACCCAGGCGGTGTTTGAACCGCTGACGCCTGGCGGTGTCCGCCGCCGATGTGGCCGAACCCTCCTTGGACGCATAGTGCCCGCTCAACAACTGTTCCATAGAACCTAGGATGCGCCAAGCAGCATCCGTCACCGCGCGCGACTGGGGAAAGGCCATCAGGCCGTCTTTATCGCTCATCCCCCGTGATTATTCGGTTTTTGGCAGTATTTCCATACTTTTGCGCTGACCGCGAGCCCGCCCAACGCCATGGCGAAACCCCTTGCGTTCCAGCGCGCCAGAAATCAACATAGAGCGACCGTCGACAAAACGGAGAACTTCCATGACCAACGCGCCGCTGCCAAACGAACCCGTGTTGCTGCGATCCGACGCCGACGGCGTCGCTACGCTGACCCTCAACCGGCCCAATTCTTTCAACACGCTGTCCGGCGAATTAATGACCGCCGTACAGACGGAACTGGACAGACTGATGATTGACGAGGCGATAAGCGTGGTTGTCCTGGCCGGGGCGGGGAAGGCGTTTTGCGCCGGGCACGACCTAACCGAGATGCGCGCCGATCCGGATCCCGAGCCCATGGAAACTCTGTTCACCCAATGCTCCCGCATGATGACCACGTTGACCAAGATCCCACAGCCCGTGATTGCAAAGGTGCACGGCGTTGCCGCAGCGGCCGGCTGCCAGTTGGTGGCGCAATGTGATCTGGCGATTTGCGTCGAGGAAGCGAAATTCGGCACCTCCGGCGTAAATCTGGGTCTGTTCTGTTCGACTCCCATGGTCGCCGTGACCCGAAACATGCCCCGTAAGCACGCAATGGAAATGCTGATGACCGGTGATCTCATCGACGCGGACATGGCGGAGCGCTGGGGATTGGTCAACCGTGTGGTGCCAACCGACCAATTGGAAACCGCCATCGATGATTTAGCCGGCAAGATCGCGTCGAAGTCGCGGGCAGCTGTCGGTCGGGGCAAAAAATTATTCTACACGCAGATCGAGGAAGGCCTGGAGGCTGCCTACGCC
>CAZNWX010000241.1:0-510 GCA_964576415.1 uncultured Magnetovibrio sp.
ATTCCAGACGGAACCGCGCGCGCTCGGCGTTGAAGGACATCAGGCAAAGTTCCGTAACCAGGAATTTTGGCCCGCCCGGACGGTGCACGTCGCGCGCGCTGACACCCGGGGCACTGATAAAGTCGACCTCATCGACGAAGACCCGCCGGCTGTGTTCCGGACGGAACAGGATCACCTTGGGGACGACGAAATACATGTAGGCCGAGCCGAAGGAGCCGGGAAACCGCCGGTCAATGGCCGGATAACCGCCCTCGCCCATCGTGCCCAGCAGATTGATGTTGGCCTGGCCGTCGATCTGCACGCCGCCCAGGAAAAACACATCGATCCGCCCTTGGCCAGCGCAGTCGAAGATCTCCCGCGCGCCGTCGGTGAAGGGATTGTTGGCTTCGCCATGGATGATCGAGGCTCGCGGCCGATCACCGGTCGTCTCGCGGCACAAGAGCACCGCCGATCCAGGAATGGGCGAGGCCGCGCCAACGGCCACATGGCGGACCGTTGGGTCCGATTCCA
>CAZNWX010000241.1:564-2063 GCA_964576415.1 uncultured Magnetovibrio sp.
GTGTGCCAGGGTCCTTTCCATAAATGCTTGGAATCCCTCGACGGTTTTCGCCTCGTAGGCATAAGTGGCGATTTCTTCGCGATCGGCCTCGTAAAACCCATGGAGAACGGACGGCCATGCGCCATTCTTAGCCTCGGCAATGCCGGAGACATAGAGGTTACCCAGGGTCCCGGCAGCCGTCGCCTCGTCGGCCAGAAAATCCTCGTCGACGATCTTTTCAACCGTCACCAAAGTCTCCTTCGCGGCGTGAGCCATCACCATCAGTTCACGACGCTTACCTATCCAGACATTGCCGTGTCGGTCCGCCTTCGGGCTGTGGAAGATGGCGAAGTCCGGTTTCAGGGCTGACACCAGGGCAATGGGGCCATTCCCCGAATCCATAGGATCGGGCACCACCCTCCAATCGTCACGATTGGCTTCGATGTCGGATCCGATAAGCCCGCCCAACGGCATGAACGGCACACCCTTCTCCGCCGCCTGCAAGCCGGCGTGAATGGCTGGACACGTTGAATCCTTCATGCGAATCGAGCCCGATTGCACGGCGTCGGTGAACCTGGGCGCCAATCCTGCTTCGCCAAGGCTGACGGCAGCAGCTTCAAGGGTACCAATACACCCGGCCCCAATCAGCATATCAACAGTAATGCCCCCGATGGGTACACAGAGGACATGTAGGTCTCGGGTCCCGTGGACAATCAAGGACCGTGCGAGGGATGCCGGGACCCAGCTGTACTCTGGCGGCAAGGCGACGAACGCACCATCCGGAACGCGCGCCGACAGAGCCTCAACGTTATCGAAGATGTTCATGACGCCATTATAAGCGTCAGGAGGTCGGATGCAAAATCTGCTTTTTCAGATCATGGCGCTGACCGCGATCACATCGCAACCCTTGGTCCTCGTTTGGTCGCTTAAGTCCGATCGACCTGCCGAGAGCGGGGCTTAGCTGCGCGACATGAGGGCTTTGATCGTCTCCTCCTGGCCGATGGGCGTTGCTTGCTTTGCTTTCCGTCACTATGTTTCCCGCCCATTCGCCCATCCACATCGTCGGCGGCGGCCTCGCAGGAAGCGAAGCGGCATGGCAAACCATGCGCGCGGGCATCCCCGTTGTCCTGCATGAGATGCGCCCCGTACGCGAAACTGACGCGCACCATACGGATGGTTTAGCGGAATTGGTTTGTTCTAACTCCTTCCGTTCCGACGACGCGGAAGCCAACGCCGTCGGTCTATTGCATGCGGAGATGCGCCAGTGCGGATCCCTAATCATGGCCGCCGCGGACACCCATCGCGTGCCCGCGGGTTCCGCCCTGGCCGTCGACCGGGACGGTTTCAGCCAGGCAGTGACCTCGGCCTTGGAGAACGAGCCGTTGGTGGAAATTCGACGTGAGCCGTATCGGTATGCCATTCCGCTCCAACTACACGTGTGTCTTCGGGATTTTTCAGGACATGTATTATCTCCGGATAGACATTTAATTTTGCTAAATTTGGATGTATATAAAGGTCTC
>CAZNWX010000241.1:2073-4206 GCA_964576415.1 uncultured Magnetovibrio sp.
GGGGGATCGGTGATCGTCGCAACCGGGCCGCTCACATCGCCGGCCCTGGCGGCCGCCATCCGGGAGACCACAGACGAACAGTCGCTAGCGTTCTTCGACGCCATCGCACCTATCGTCCATAAAGGTTCGATCAACTTCGACGTAGCCTGGTTCCAATCGCGTTACGACAAGGGCGACGGGGCCGACTACATCAACTGCCCCATGGACGCCAATCAATACGACGCGTTCATCGACGCGCTACTGACCGGTGACAAAACGGAATTCAAGGATTGGGAGCGCGATACTCCCTATTTTGAGGGTTGCCTGCCCATTGAGGTGATGGCGGAACGCGGGCGCGAGACCTTGGCGTACGGTCCCATGAAGCCCGTCGGCCTGACCAATCCTAAAACGCCGGACCGGCGTTGCCACGCGATCGTCCAGCTTCGCCAAGACAATGCGTTGGGCACACTTTACAACATGGTTGGATTTCAGACCAAGCTTACCTACGGCGAACAGAAGCGGATCTTCCGAATGATTCCGGGTCTGGCAAACGCGGAATTCGCCCGCCTGGGCGGCATCCACCGCAACACCTTTATCAACAGCCCGCTCCTCTTGGACAACACCTTGCGCATGAAGACGGCGCCTTGGCTCCGATTCGCCGGTCAGATCACCGGCTGTGAAGGCTATGTGGAAAGTGCGGCGCTCGGCCTTCTAGCCGGTCGGTTCGCGGCAGCGGAGCGGCTCGACCTTTCGCCCTCGTTGCCACCGGAGACCACGGCCTTGGGTGCCATTTTAGGTCATGTGGCCGGCGGCGCACGACCAGAAACCTTTCAGCCCATGAACGTCAACTTCGGACTGTTCCCTCCCATCGATATGCGCAATGAAAAAGGCCGACGCGTGAAGGGCCGAGCGCGGAAGCAGGCCCAATCACAGCGCGCCCTGGCATCCCTGGAAGAATGGCTGGGCGGGCGACATAACGCCGCCGAATAGACCTCAGAACGGCAACCAACCTTTATCTCGGCGATAGTGCAGATAGCCCACGTTGGCGCCCGCACGCAGCCCGACCCCAGTGCGGATCGGCGCCAAAACAATCTGGTCGCGCTGCTGATAATTCATGCCAAAACCAGCGATGAAGTAAAGACTGCCGTCCACGCCGGGGAACCGCTGGAAGATGTCATCTTCGGATTTGATGTTATAGACCAACGTAAAAACCTTCGACGCATTGCCGCCAAAATCCCAACCCACCGACGGCCCCCGCCAATAGATCTTCTGGGCATCCGTATTCTTGCGGTTGAGCGTGCCCTGGCCATATCGCAGGCCAACGACGAAGGCACCGCCGAATTCCTCGCCGGCGATGAAGCCGTTTGGCCGCCCCTTGTCGGCGAAGGTCTTCTCAACAATGGCCGCCAGCCCTTCGGTGGCCCCACCGAAGAAATCCGCAGCCACACGAAGGATTTCGTCGGAAGAATACGTGTCGTCAGCGAGCGCCGATGGACCGGCAAGAATCAGGCCGACGGCGATCGTGACCACGGCGCAAACGCGACGGAACGTGTTGATAATCATTGGCGTCACCCTGTCCAAGGCTGGCGACCCGTGTAGGGATACTGCGGGTCAATGTATCCCGGCGTTGACGGGTGTCCGCCGGGCACGAAGCTGTTGAGGAACTGCTCATCCTCATCAGTGAACTCGTAGTGCAGGCCTCCCAAGTACTCTTTCCACTGCCCCATGGTCCGCGGCCCCGCCAGTACCGAAGTGACCAGCGAATTGTTAAGGACCCAGTTCAAGGCAAACTGACCGGCGGTAATCCCCGCCATCTCGGCGCGCGATTTGATTTCTTGGGCGATCTGCAAATTTTCGGTCCGCCATTCGGTTTGCATCAGGCGCAGGTCGTTGGTTCTGGCCCGCGTCCCCTTCCCTTTGTCGTCGGTGGAGACGCCGTATTTCCCAGTAAGGACCCCGCGCGCCAAGGGGCTATAGGGCACAATGCCAAGACCATAGTAATCGCATGCCGGCAACACTTCCACCTCCGGCGTGCGATCCATGGCATTGTAATAGGGCTGGCAGGCGACGGGGGCCGGCACGCCCATGCGCTCAGCAATGCCACAGGCGAGCGCGATGCGCCACCCCCGATAGTTACTGAGCCCCCAATAACGG
>CAZNWX010000242.1:0-4181 GCA_964576415.1 uncultured Magnetovibrio sp.
CATGGCCGGAAACGATATGTCCACCAATTTCATCGCCAGCTTTAAGTGCGCGCTCCAGGTTGACTGCCGTTCCCTCAGGCCACCGACCCAGCGTCGTTTTCGCAAGGCTCTCTCCGGACACGGAGACCGCAAACCAATCAGCACCCTTTTCGATGACCGTCATACAGGACCCGGAACATGCAACGGAGGCACCAATGTCCAGATCTCCGGTCTCAAAGGGAACGGTGATCTCCAATCGCGTGTCGCCGCCTTTGATGATCTGGCGGACGGATCCGATGTGCGTGACAATGCCTGTGAACATGGCTGCCGGTTTTAGGCCTCGAGACGGCGTGTGTAAATCGTCAAATTGTCTGCGCCGAGTGGGATTATTACAGATGGCGCGAAGCCCTTCATGTCCGCAAGTTTCTCCACATTCAAACTGCTGAAGACGGCATGGCCATCACCGCCCATTACCGTTGGTCCGCGGTACCACGCCAGTTGGTCGACGAGATCGTCGCCAAGGAACGAAGTCGAAAGGCGTGGCCCGGCTTCCACAAGCAGGCGCGTAATTCCTTGATCCGACAGAAGCGTCAGGGCGGCAGCCAGATCCAGGCCTTCATCGGCGGCATTCGGCGCCGCCAGTTCATCCACTGACGAAGGGCTGTCGGCAGATCCGGCCCCTTCGGCCCCGATCCGCCACACGGGGACCATATCTGCCGACGCTAAAAGAGAGGTTTCGGGTCCAAGGCGGCGTTTTGAGTCCAAGATAACCCGGACGGGTGAGCGATGAGATAATCCCGGGAGACGGCAGGTTAACAAGGGATCGTCGGCCTCGACCGTCCCGCGGCCTGTCAGGATCGCGTCATGGCGGGCCCGAAGTAAGTGGCCGTGCTGTCGCGCTTCAGGGCCGGTGATCCACTGACTGGCACCTGTGCGGCTGGCCACGAACCCGTCGGCAGTCGTAGCGACCTTCAAGGTCACTAGGGGCCGCGCGGCTTTTTGGCGCCTCCAGAAGCCTGAATTGAGCGCTTCAGCTTCCAGAGCCAGAAGCCCCACATCTGTCGCGATGCCGGCTTTGCGAAGGCGCGTGATGCCCCGGCCGGACACCCGAGAGTCCGGATCCATTGCGGCGATAACGGTGCGGGAGATGCCCGCCTTAATAAGGGCGTCGGCGCAGGGGCTGGTTTGACCGACATGGCTGCAGGGCTCCAGTGTGACGTATGCGGTTGCTCCCCGCGCCAAATCCCCGGCCCGCGCTAGAGCCTCGGTTTCCGCATGCGGACGGCCACCAGGTTGGGTCCAGCCGCGTCCAACAATGCGATGAGCCGGATCCTCACTCACCAGAACGCAGCCCACCGCAGGGTTTGGCCAAACATTCCCGAGGCCACGCCGGGCTAATGCCAGCGCGGACCGCATATGGCGGAGATCAGCGCTAGTCGGTGACGGCTTCAAGTTCGCCCAAATTCTCCACGAAATCCTCGAAATCCTTGGCTTCGCGGAAATTCCGATAGACCGAGGCGAAACGCACGTATCCTACCTGATCCAGATCTTTCAGGTTTTCCATGACCATCTGCCCGATAGCCTTGGTAGGGATTTCACTCTCGCCGGATGCTTCCAATTGGCGTTGGATGCTGTTGACAATCCTCTCGATCCGTTCCGCTTCGACGGGACGTTTGCGCAGGGCGATACGCAATGATCGCGCCAATTTCTCGCGATCGAAAGAGGCCTTCTCGCCCTCCTTCTTGACGACGGTCAGTTCGCGTAACTGGACGCGTTCGAATGTCGTCCATCGCGATCCGCACTCGGGACAGAACCGGCGACGCCGGATGGCTGCATTATCCTCTGTGGGGCGTGAATCTTTAACCTGAGAATCCGAATGGCCGCAAAATGGACACCGCATCGTTCTGTGCTCTCCCCCGGTCTACGTCTTTCCCAACCGATCACATTTGCCGATAGATAGGAAACTCGCTGCATAGCGCGGTAACGTCTTCACGCGCCTTGTTCTCTGCCGCTGAATTGTCCTCCGGATGCGCCGCGAGGCCATCTAGGACATTCCCAATCAAATTCCCAACGTGACGGAATTCATCGATACCAAACCCGCGCGTCGTTGCCGCCGGTGTTCCCAAACGGACGCCTGAGGTAACCGCCGGCTTCTCCGGGTCGAACGGAATGGCGTTCTTGTTGCAGGTCATGCCGGCGCGTTCGAGGCTGACCTCCGTGTCATTGCCCTTCAGACCCATCGGCCGCAGGTCAACAAGCATGAGATGCGTGTCCGTCCCGCCCGCGACAATATCCAGGCCGCGATCGACCAGGGTTTCCGCTAGCGCATGGGCATTATCGACAACGGACTGGCAGTAATCCGTGAACCTGGGTTCCAGCGCCTCGCCGAACGCCACGGCTTTGGCGGCGATCACGTGCATGAGCGGTCCGCCCTGCAGGCCAGGGAAAACGGCCGAGTTGAACTTCTTGCTGAGGTCCTCGTAATTGCTCAGGATCATACCGCCGCGCGGGCCGCGTAAGGTCTTATGCGTCGTCGTGGTTACCACGTGTGCATGCGGCAACGGAGACGGGTGCACACCGGTCGCCACAAGACCGGCGAAGTGCGCCATGTCGCACAACAAATAAGCTTCGACCGTGTCAGCGATCTTACGAAACGCTTCAAAATCTATGGTCCGGGGATAGGCTGAGCCACCGCAGATGATGAGTTTCGGGCGGTGCTCTTCCGCTAGACGCGCCACTTCATCTATATCGATGAGGTGCGTATCCTCACGCACACCGTAATGAACAGCATTGAACCATTTCCCCGACTGCGCCGGTTTGGCGCCGTGGGTCAGGTGTCCGCCTGCGGCAAGAGAAAGTCCAAGGATAGTATCACCGGGTTGTAGAAGCGCCATCATGACGGCACCGTTGGCTTGGGCGCCGGAATGAGGTTGCACATTGACGAACTGACAGTCGAACAGCTTCTTCGCCCTTTCGATGGCCAGCGCTTCGACGACGTCGACGAATTCGCAGCCTCCATAGTAACGGCGTCCTGGATAACCCTCGGCGTACTTGTTGGTCATGACGCCACCCTGCGCTTCCAGAACGGCTCGCGAGACAATGTTTTCGGAAGCGATCAGTTCGATCTGATCTTGCTGGCGGCCCAACTCCTGTTGAATGGCTGCGCAAACTGCCGGATCGCGGTCCCCCAATCCAGCGTCGAAAAAGCCAATCAAATCCGGCGTGGCGAAGGTATTATCGTTATCTAGCATCAGTTGTCATGCCTTGGTTAGAGATCAGTTCAAGGTGCTCAGCTTGAGCGGTTCAATTTTTCGACCCGACGCGCATGCCGCCCGCCTTCGAAATTGGTTTCGAGAAAAATGTTCAAGCAGTCCTTGGCGACTTCCTCACCGATCATCCGTCCGCCAAAACAAATGACGTTGGCGTCGTTATGCAGTCGGCACATCTTCGCACCCAACGCATCGTGGACCAAGGCCGCGCGAACCTTGGGATGGCGGTTCGCGGCTATGCTGATACCGATACCGCTGCCGCAGACCAATACGCCGGCATCCGCCTCGTTTTTACTTAAGGCATCGGCAAGGGCAAATCCGAAATCCGGATAATCAACAGATTCTTCGGAGTCTGTCCCAAGGTCGACGACCTGATGACCCGCCCGTTCTAACTCGGCTCTGAGGACCGATTTCATTGGAAAACCAGCATGATCGCAGGCGATGGCGACGGTTTGTTGAGGCATGAGTATTCGTCCTGAATGGCGTTATGCGTCTCGGGCCGCAATAGTAGTGGCGTCGGCCACTTTAAGTAACCCTCTGTACCATATCTGGAGCCCGAATGCCAAGACACCACCAGTCCTGGGAGTGATTTCCCCAGAGGATATTTTTTCACTGTTTTTCGCTATTTTACAGTTGATAGCGGCGCGCGCTCGGTCATAAGATGCAGAGAATAAACAAATGCTGGGGAGGTCTCATGACACGGGAAGATGGGGGTAATGCCTCCCAGCAGGATATCATGCGGATGACAACCGACATCGTTTCCGCCTTCACCAGTCGGAATTCCGTACCTTCTTCGACACTGACCACGCTCATCGGTCAGGTGCACGAGACCCTGTACACGTTGGCCCAATCAAACGTGCAAGAGGACGGCGCTGCCATCCGCCAGAAGCCCGCGGTTCCCATTCGCCGCTCCGTCAACCCCGATTACATCGT
>CAZNWX010000243.1:0-4169 GCA_964576415.1 uncultured Magnetovibrio sp.
GAAATCCAGAATGATGATGTGAAAACGCATTTTCTTCGTCTTGTAAGGTCATACACAAAGTCTGCCTAATTTGGCTATAATCCATTCACTATAAAATACATGGATATTTATCGTCCGAATATCTCACTCCCGATTGGGAAGTGGTGGTCAGACGATTTAGGTAATTAGCGTGGCGGCTCGTAATTCAACATGACCGCGCCCTCTTGGAATGAGGATGCGTGCCATGCAAATTTACAAAAGCCATTGAGGTTGGCTGATGTATTTGTCCCGATTAAATGCAGCGCAGTTCTGAATAAGTTATGGGTTATTGACGTGCTTATTGATGAAATGAATGGAAGCCTCGGCGCCATAGTCCGGGATTTCGATCCAGAAGAGACTTCTGTGCGGGCAAGCTGGCAGTGTCTCCAGGAGGTCTTCCTAGATCGCCACGTCTTATGCCTCCGCGGTTGGCCGGTCTCGCCCGAGGCTTTCATAATGTTCGCCCAATATTTTGGCGAACCGCAGGTGCAATTGCTAAGCGACTACCACCTGGAGGGGCATCCAGAGATCAGCGTGATTTCGAACTACAATAAGATTGGTGGGGAGAAACCGCATGTCCGCGCCACATATTGGCATACGGATGATTCCTACTTTGCGCGCCCCGCGAAGGCTACGGCGCTCTGTGCGCTGGCTCTTCCTAGCGTTGGTGGAGACACTGCTTTCATTGACTGCCATGCGGTCCTGGACGCCATGCCAGCGGACCTCCGGCATCGGATTGATGGCCGCAACGCGGTCCATAAATATTTGAGTCGACGCGGCAAAGCGCTGGTCGCGGTGCGCAAAGATGAAGAAGTTGAGAAGACCCCTGACGTTAGCCATCCGTTGATTCGGACCCATCCTGAAACCGGCCGTCATGCGCTTTATATAAATCCCAACCGGATCGATCACATAGCGGGAATACCCCTTGATGAGAGCGATGCCATCCTGGATGAAATTTATGCCTTTACCTTCCAGGCGAGCTTTCAATACAGACACCAATGGCAGGCCGGTGACATGCTAATATGGGATAACCGATGCACTATGCATCGCGCGACAACAAATTTTAATATCTCTGAACGGCGGGAATTCCTCCGGATTCTGTTGAAGGGGGATGTTCCTGAATGAGCGAAGCTAAGCCCGATAACAAAATTGCGGTGATTGGGGCGGGGGCTTGCGGTCTCTGTGCCGCCAAGTATCTCACTGAGGCCGGGTTTAACGTGACGATCTTTGAGATTGGAACGCAGATTGGCGGACTGTGGTGTTTTATGAATGATAACGGACGGTCTTCGGCCTATCGGACGCTTCATATCAATACATCCCGGAGCGTGACCCGTTTCCAAGATTTAGATTTTGACACTGGGGTTCAGGCGTTTCCCGATCATGAAGACATGCACCGATACCTTACTAAGTACGCCGAACATTTCGGTCTGGTGGAAAAGATACGTTTCCAAACTCGTGTCGTGGATATTCGTCCGGCATTTTATCCGGCAAAACGCGAGCAACCGATCTGGAAAGTGGTATTGGAGAACGGGACGGAAGAATTTTTTGACTCTGTCGTTGTCGCTACCGGGCACCTTACCCGCCCGCTTCATGTTCCTATGTTTCAGAATGACTTTGGAGGCCAGTATATGCACGGCCATGATTATAAGGCCCCAGAGCCGTTTGTGGGTAAACGGATCTGTGTGGTTGGTGTGGGGAATTCCGCCTGCGACATGGCAACTGATGTGTGTTCAACGGCGGAAGATTGCGTGTTGGTTGCGCGGTCTGGCGTGCTGATTCTACCGAAACTATTTTGCGGAATTCCTTTTACGGACATCACGCGCAAGATCCAACAACCTTGGGTTCCGACATGGTTACGTCGGAAATTGACTGGATGGCTGACCTATCTTGTACATGGGTCAATGACGAAACTGGGCTTCAAGCCGTCAAACCAGCGCGCTCATGTGACCTCTAACGGCACTATCGTCACCGATATCGCTTACAACCGGATCAAGGTGAAACAGGGGATCGAGCGCATAGATGGGCAAACCATTTATTTCGTGGACGGATCGTCCGGAGAATTCGATGTTCTGTTGGCAGCGACTGGATATCTAATTGATCTGCCCTTCATCTCCCGGGATATCGTGCCCCTTGAGGATAATCGACTGGAACTTTTCAAGCGCATGGTTCAGCCTAATTGGCCTGGGCTGTATCTGATGGGCTTCTTTAATACGGATACCGCGCTCAACATGGTCTATGAGCATCAGGCCCGCTGGGTGCGGGATATTGAACTGGGAAAAGCGAAACTGCCGCCTATTGCCGCCATGGAAGCGGATATTGCTGCGAAACGACAGTGGGTGGAGACCTATTACAAGGCGTCGCTCAGACATACTATCGAAGAAGAACACGTTCCATATATTGGTGAGCTGAAAAAATCCATGCGGCAAATGCGCTGTCTGTAAAATTTATGGCAAATTAGGTTGGTATGCGTTCTTGGGATCGCCATTTGCCGGGACAGAGACGCAATCCTCGCCAGCGGTCCCTAGGGTCGTTGCGGATTGACTTGTGACATCCGGAATACCATCGGTTTGCGTCAACAGACGAGACTGTCACATGACATCGCTCTTCGGGTTGTCGGGCGTAACGCCGATGACCGGGGTATTTCTCTTTGCTTCTAGCGGCTATCCCGGAACCGGGACTGTCAATCAAATACTATTCATTTCAGGGCTGGAGGTGCCTAGCGCACATGTCCATAAAGTGTGCATGGGCCTTTTCGGCTGCCGCTTCGTTGTAGATATCGCGGAGTGGAAAACAGAACCCGTGTTCCGTTCCGAGATGTACATCCAGTGTGTAGTCAATGCCATGTTCATCCAGGGCGAACCTTAACGTCGGGATCACAAAGGAGGGAACAGTGCCGTCGGTTTCGGCGAACCCGAAATACATCTCCCCTTTGATATCTTTGACACCTAAATGCGGAGAATCATCCTGGGCAGTGACGATGCCAACCCCGTAAAGCGAAGCATTGGCGACGAATATATCCGGGAATGTCGCCGCTGCCGTCGTGACGATACGCCCGCTCATGCAGTACCCGATGCAGGCTTTGGGTCCGGCCTTGACTGCCGGATGTCCATCCATGTGGGTAAACAGGGCTCTAGTATCATCCATGACCATTGCATTGGATAGATCTTTCAGGATTACCGTCCAGACCAGCCGGGCCCACCGATTGCGCTCTGGAAAGCGGATTGTGCCATATCGGTAAAACAAATCAGGAAGGATGACATAATAGCCGTCCGCGGCAATCCGCCTGGCCATATCGTAGAGTTCTTCCCGGATCGCCGGCGCGTCCATGTAGAAGACCACGGAAGGGAACGGTCCCTCGCCGTTGGGCCAGCAGGTGAAGGTCGGCATAATGCCGTCATCCGTCTGAATATCCACGTGTTCTTCGTTCACTGCGTCCTCCATTGTGTATCGTGATTGCCGGCTGAGACGCTAGCGCATCCCTGACCACCCGCCAACTCCCGCAATCAGGAAAGACGAGCCTGTTTTACCAACCAGGCCGGCGGTGTACATTTTCAATCTATCGTCCATATCCCCTAGCGGGACCAGACCGTAAAGGAAATAGAATGACGAAAATTGGTTTCATCGGCCTCGGGCGTATGGGCAAGTCCATGGCCCTGAACCTCGCGCGCAAGGGATTTCAACTGGCCGTCTACGACATCAACGACGCCCCCATGCAGGCCTTTACCGAGTTTAATACCTGCCGTCAGGCGACTGACGTTAACGACGCGGTCAAGGATGCGGAAATCGCCATCACTGTATTGCCGGGTCCTCCGGAATTGGAGGCCGTAGGTCTGGCGCCGGACGGTTTGATCGATAGCTTGCCCGACGGCGCGATCTTTATGGATCAATCCACCGTGCTGCCTGAAACGTCGGACCGCTTGGCCACGGCGGCTCAAGCGCGCGGGTGTCATTTTGTCGACGCGCCGATTGGACGGTTGGCGTCCCACGCTGACGCCGGCGAATGCTTGTTCATGGTGGGCGCCGAGGATCAGGTGTTTCAACGGGTTAAGCCGGCATTGGAGGCGATGGGGACGACCGTTCTCCACTGTGGCGGACCGGGCGCGGGCACTCGTTCGAAGTTGGTGAACAATTTTCTGGCCATCGCATCATGC
>CAZNWX010000244.1:0-4164 GCA_964576415.1 uncultured Magnetovibrio sp.
CTCCAATGGTCTGTTGAACGTGGGTCAGACCAACTTCTTCGGTTTCCTCACCCTGTTCCTAACGGAGGTGGCCCGCGCCAGTCAGCCGATGGCCGGTTTTGCGATGGGCCTGGCGCAGACCGCGAGTTTCTTCGCCCGCATCTATTTTGGCGCGCTCAGCGACAAATTCGTCGGCCGGCGGGTTGTGCTGTGCAATTGGATCTGCGGGACAGCGGCGGTGTGTCTAGCCGCCATGATCTGGGTAACCCCCGGCTGGGGGCTCTGGTACGCCATGGCTTTGGTGTTGGTTCTTGGGATCACCATCGCGTCCTTCGCGCCGGTCGGGCAGGCCATCGCCTTGGAAATGGTCGACCCGCGCCTAGCGGCATCGGCAGTGGGTTATTCCATGGTCGGCGTGCATATCGGTGGCATGATGGCTCCGGTGATTTTCGGTTACGTTGTCGATACTTGGGGTGGTTATGACAACGCTTGGCTGGTCACGGCAGGATTAGTCGCCATCGGTGTTGGGCTGTTGGCCTTCAAATTCCGTGAGGGCCCGCCAAAATGAGCGAGACCCAACTCAACCCCTGGCGCGGCCGCATCGTGCTGCTAACCTTGGTCCATGGGGTCGGCACCATCGGCTACACCTCGGTGATGACAATGGCACCGGTGATCCGCGCCGATCTGGATCTGAACGCGACCCAGGTGGGCTCATTCATGTCGGCCTTCTATTTCGCGCTGACCCTCGGCGCCATTCCCGCCGGCGCCTTGGCGGATCGACTTGGCGTTGCCCTGTCGCTGAGCTTGGCATCTTTCCTAATGGCCGTCGGCGCCGGGCTTTTCGCAGCCATCTCCAGTTATGTGCCGGCGGTAATCGCCACGTTTGTCATGGGTCTGGGTTATGCGCTGGTCAATCCCGCTACAGCCAAGGGTGTGCTGAACTGGTTCAAGCCGGAACACCGGGCGACAGCCATGGGGGTTAAGCAGATGGGCGTGCCCATGGGCGGTTTGGTAGCGTCCGGCTTCGGGGCCATGGTGGTGTTCATGCCCTGGCGCTGGGCACTGTGGAGCGCGGCGGCGGTAGCCATGATCATCGGCCTTTTCTGGTGGCACCTAATCCAGCGCCGCACCATCGGGGGCGGAGGATTGGGAGCCGCGCTGCGCAATCTCAAATCGATCATGACCAACCGAAACCTAATGAAATTCAATTTAGCCAGTGTCTCCTTTAACGCCGGCCAGCAATCATTCATCACATACCTCACCTTGTTTCTACGTGACGTGGCCGGCGCCAGTCAGCCATTTGCTGCGCTCTGCGTCGGATTTTCGCAGATCACGGGTGCCGCGGGACGGGTCTTTTGGGCATTCTTCAGCGACCGCTTCGCCAAAGGCCGGCGCAAAGGTGTGGTCGTCGGGATTATGACCACGGCGGCGGTCTCCATGTTCGTGTTCACGGCGGCAAACCCATCTTGGCACGTGGCCGTTCTGGCGATCCTGGCGCTCTTGCTGGGCGGCACAATACTGGCCTATGCAGCTTTATTACACACCATCTGCGCGGAAACTGTGGATCCGAACCTAGCCGGCTCAGCCATCGGCTCGAACCTGTTTGCCACATCACTGGGGGGCGCAGTCGGCCCGATCATCTTCGGCTTGATCGTCGACCACGCGGGTGGCTACATGGCAGCCTGGACAGCGACCGGGGCCCTAGTTCTGGCCGGCGCAATACTCTTAGCCTTCGGGTTTAAGGAGGACCAATCCGCAACGAAAAACTAAGACCTGGGCCAGGCAGGCTTGTACTTGGGATTAAGTTTTCTTCATACTCCCGGGTTATCGGAACCGAACCAAGGTCTAAAATATGACCGGCGCGACACAGAAAATACCTACCATGTGCCCCATGAATTGCCATCCTACGCTTTGCGGGATGGTGGCGGAAGTCGAGGACGGAAAGCTAGTGAAAATCACCGGCAACAAGGACCATCCCGACAGCCAGGGGTTCCTCTGCGTTCGCGGCCAGGCCGCTGCCGAGATCATCAGCAATCCGAAACGCGTGTTGAAACCGATGGTCCGCGACCGTCGGAACGACGCTTCTTGGCGCGAGGTGAATTGGGACCAAGCGCTCGACTTCATCACGTCTCGCCTCCGGATCGCCGGGCGCGAACGGACGGCCATCTGGGGGGGGCATGGGATCCTTGCCAACAATTACGGGCTCGCCTCCAGCGGGCAGCTGTTGGCGCGGTTCGCCAATCTCTATGGGTGCCAATCCTGGGTCCCGGCGATGATCTGCTGGGGCATGGGCGGCTTTGGGCTTGGGCTCACCGGGGCGTTGGAGGTCAACACGAAGGAAGACATCAGCGCCAATTCCAACCTGATCATCATGTGGGGCGCCAATTTCCACAGCCAGCCGAACACAACCCGCCACGTCCGCGCGGCTCAGAAGCGGGGAGCGAAGCTGGTCACCATCGATGTCCGACGCACCGAAGTGGCGGCACAATCGGACGACGTGTTCCTTCTCAAACCGGGCTCCGACGCGGCGTTGGCTCTGGCGATGATGCACGTGATCATTGCCGAGGACTTGGCGGACGCGGACTTCATCGCCGAGCACACCATCGGCTTCACCGAACTCCGCGACCATGTGGCCGACCTTACCCCAGAATGGGCGGCCACCGAAACAGGGATCCCGGCGGACCGCATCACGGCGCTCGCCCACGATTACGCCAACAGCCAGCCGGTCGCCATCATCATGGGCGGCAGTTCCATCCACAAAGGCGCCAACGCCTGGCAGTCGGCACGCGCCATCTCCTGCCTGCCAGCTCTTGTGGGCGGCTATGGTGTTGCAGGTTCGGGTTTGGGAGAACGCCATGGCGCCCGGGCCCACGGCGCCGGGTTCCAATCCATCACTGCCGACGACCAGCGCAAGCCTGGCACATACGTGCCGAGCCAGATGTCGGAGATTACCGAGTCGCTCGACGATGGCCGCGTGAAGGCTTTGTTGCTATTCGGGTCGAACTTCATTTCGTCTTTCGCGGACGCAACCCGGGTCGCAGGTGCGCTCAACAAGCTAGATCTGGTAGTCTGTCACGATCTCTTCATGAATGAGACCGCACGTCGACACGCGGATGTCGTCCTGCCCGCAACCGCATGGCTAGAAGACCTAGGCTGCAAGGCTACCCACACGCACGTTTACCTGGCCGAAAAGGTGTTGAAAGCGGAAGGCGAAACCCGACCGGTGCAGGATGTGGTCCGCGACCTTGCCAACCGTCTCGATGTGGACGACGTCTATCCCTGGTCTTCCCACGAAGAGATGCTGGACACGGTTCTTGACCACCCGGGCACGGGATACGCTACCATTGCGGGCCTTCGGAAAAACGGCGGCATGGCCCCCATGAACGTCTCCCACGTCGCCTATCCGACCCACGCGTTTGCGACGCCATCGGGCAAGATTGAGTTCTATTCGGAACGGGCTCGGTCGGTTGGCCTGCCGCCCCTGCCGTCCCACAGCGATATTGTGACGGATGGTAACGCATATCCCCTTGCGCTCGGCACGGGCCGCACGTTGACCCAATTCCATGCCTTCTATGATCACGGTCAGGCTCTACCCCTGCTAGCGAAACGGGATCCCGGGGGCATACTTTGGCTATCGCCCGCAGACGCCATGGCGCGTGGGCTTGGCGATGGCGACGCTATCCGCATCTTCAACCACCGGGGCGCGTTCGACGCTAAGGCCCACGTCACGGACCAAATCCCTAGCGGCGTCGTCTGGATGCGCGACGGCGTCGCGGGCTTGAACAACGTCACGTCGGGAGATAAAGTTTTGCCCGACAACGCCTTAGACTTCTTCTACTTCACCGTCGGCAGCGCAAAGTTCGCAGCGAACGTCGAGGTAACAAAGGGCTAGGAAATGAGTGAGGCGATCACCACCACAAGAGATGGAAGCGGCAATTGGCGCCCCGAAGCGGCAATTGAGCCCGCACCCATCAACGCTTGGCCACCAGAACTTATGAAAACCTTGAAGTGGTTCTTCGGCTGGCCCGGGTTCATCTGGCCGGAGAATATCCTATGGCTGGGCGTTAGCGTCCTCTCCTGGCTCTACCTAACGCCAGAGCTGGCGAACATGCAAACCTTCGAGCTCTGGTGGATAGGCGCTCTCTATGCGAAGAACTTCGCCTTAATCCTGATCCTGTTCGGCGG